>NZ_JACVZN010000120.1:0-250 GCF_017151895.1 Staphylococcus sp. EG-SA-15
TGCTTTTTGAGAAACATCAATGACAGGACATCCAATTTCACTTACGATTTCTTCAAAGTAATTCAATTCTTCTTGAATTCGTGCTTCTGTTGCATATCGAGCTGTGTCACCTAGTCCTAATTGTTTTTGTCGAAAATTAGGTATAATAGTATAACTAATGCTTAATAGGTGATTTAATTTGCGAATAGATCAATCGATCATTAATGAAATAAAAGATAAAACCGACATTTTAGACTTGGTAAGTGAATAT
>NZ_JACVZN010000121.1:0-250 GCF_017151895.1 Staphylococcus sp. EG-SA-15
GATATGTGATGCATTTAGGTGTTGCTTGCCAATACCCGCAATTAGCACATCATAATTTCTTTTTTACGGAAAATGCTTATCTCAATTATCAACAAGTTTTTCATGAAAAGGTATTGCCAGATGATCCAGGTAAGTATCGCGGGGAATACATTTTTTCTAAACGTTTAAAGTCTTTTGTATCCATGTTAATAAACGCCCCATTTATTTTTCTCTATTTTGTAGCATATCACAATATTTTTGAAAATAAAAT
>NZ_JACVZN010000122.1:0-250 GCF_017151895.1 Staphylococcus sp. EG-SA-15
TGAACGTTTAGCAAGATACTGCGAGAAGCATAATGCAGTTGTGTTATTCAAAATGCATCCGTTCGTAAAAAATAGACTTAATATTTCACGTGAACATAGACAATACTTTATCGATGTGTCAGATCATTGTATTCTTCAATTTGCTCTTCATTTAATGCCGCATAAGCTTGATTAATAATATTTGGATTAAGTTGTCCAATATACTCTAACTGGTCATGATAAACAAATAAATATTTATCCATTGGTAAAT
>NZ_JACVZN010000123.1:0-250 GCF_017151895.1 Staphylococcus sp. EG-SA-15
TTAATAAATAAAGAACACGCCCAACAATAATTGGACATACGATATACTTCATAACAAACAGAACGACAATCATTAGATGTGGCACCTCCTTTCTGCACGGAAGTGCTCTCCAATTATAACAAAATCCTTTCAAGTTAATTTTTTAATATGTGAGTTACTTTGACTTCCTATATTTGTTATCTACCACAATACTATCGTTATAAACATTTATCTCAAAAAAAGGTTCTGTTGCAAAGTTGAATTTATAATA
>NZ_JACVZN010000124.1:0-249 GCF_017151895.1 Staphylococcus sp. EG-SA-15
TATTGAAAAGGCTGTGCTTGTTGGATTTTCAAATGGATCAAATATAGCGATTAACTTAATGTTGCGTTCAGAAGCACCATTTAAAAAAGCATTGTTATATGCACCGTTATACCCAGTTGAAGTAACGGTTCATCCCATTTTCTGAAACTTGTCCTCTAATACTTAACAAGTGATAATTTTCATTCAATGCTTCGCCTAACGGTAATAAATCGAACTCATCACCACCTGTACCATGCAATAATATTAGTG
>NZ_JACVZN010000125.1:0-249 GCF_017151895.1 Staphylococcus sp. EG-SA-15
CTTTTGTAACTTGCTTCATATCGTTATCAATTTTCTTAAGATCGTCGTTTAATTTTTTGTAGTTTTTCTCATAGTCATCTTTATGTTTTGGATCTTTTTTCACTAATTCATCTTTAATTTCTTTAGCTGATCGTTATGGTTTTGTTCAAAAAGGTATTCAAAACATGAATGCTGAAGATCCATCACAAAAAGAATTAACTAAAATTGTTAAAGAAATTAGAGATAGCAATGCTAAATATATTCTTTACG
>NZ_JACVZN010000126.1:0-249 GCF_017151895.1 Staphylococcus sp. EG-SA-15
ATTTACAAGATTGGGCAAGAGAAGGCGTCTTGTTATTGAATACAGTTTTAACCGTAAGACAGGGTGAAGCAAATTCTCATCGTGATATTGGTTGGGAAACATTTACTGATGAAATTATTAAAGCAGTCGAATATTCTTTTTCTAAAAAATCATGCATAGCTTTAAAGTCATGTTTCGTTGTTATGTCATGAAAAATTTGCGACCATTCCATTCAATCTCACCTCAGGACATATTTTAACATATCACACT
>NZ_JACVZN010000127.1:0-249 GCF_017151895.1 Staphylococcus sp. EG-SA-15
GAGACATCTTGACCACTATTATGATTATTCGTCGCAACTTTGTCGATTTCATCTATAAAGATGATACCCATTTGTTCTGCTAATTCAAGCGCTTCTTGGTTAGCGCTTTCTTGATCAATTAGTTCATTATCTTATTCTGAAAAAGAAGCGATTGAACATATCTTTGAAGAACTTGGCGGTACGGAAGGCCTATTAATCGCATCAAAAGTTGCAGATAGAGTTGGTATTACTAGATCTGTAATTGTAAAT
>NZ_JACVZN010000128.1:0-249 GCF_017151895.1 Staphylococcus sp. EG-SA-15
TTATTTATTTGAAGATATGTCTGATTACTATCCATCATACTTCAAGAAATATAATCAAAGTGAAGTAAAGCATTACTTACACGATATCCAAAAAAGTTATTTAAAAAGTAGAGGTAATTAAGCATGGATGAAAGAGGATGCGAAAATGCGTTATATCGGCTCGAAGATATCACTATTACACGAAATAAAGAAATTATTGGATAGACATGTTCAAGGAAATGAACAATCTTTTTTAGATTTATTTGCTGG
>NZ_JACVZN010000129.1:0-249 GCF_017151895.1 Staphylococcus sp. EG-SA-15
CCTTTGCGGAAAGAGTTAATAAGTTAACAGAAGATGAACCAAAACTAAATGGTTTAGCAGGAAACTTAGATAAAAAAATGAATCCAGAATTATATTCAGAACAGGAACAGCAACAAGAACAACAAAATAACCAAAAACAATAACACTCATGGTTCCAGGAAAAATAACACTATTACCTATTGTCGCTACATTTACATGATAAATAGTTTTCATCATATAAGGCACCATTGATATAAAACCAGCTACTAT
>NZ_JACVZN010000012.1:0-67508 GCF_017151895.1 Staphylococcus sp. EG-SA-15
TTGTCGGTACACACGTACAGCAGGTTGCTGATGAAATTGAAAAACATTTATAAAATTTAAACAGCTAAAGCGCAAATCCAACTTCAATAGGGTTTGCGCTTTTTTTAGTCAAATAGTAGAATGATTTATATCTGAATTTTCAGAAATGGAGTGGGGATTGTGAAGAAAATTTTATTTGATGTTGATGGCGTTTTTTTAAGTGAAGAACGTTGTTTCGATGTCTCTGCATTAACGGTATATGAATTATTAATGGATAAGTGTTATTTAGGTCTTCATTCACATATAGATTGGGAAACTTTGACTGATAACGATATACAAGACATTAGGAATCGAATTTTTCAAAAAGATAAGATTTTAAACAAATTAAAATCGCTAGGGCTGAATTCAAATTGGGATATGTTATTTATCGTTTTTAGTATTCATTTAATTGATATTTTGAAAAAGTTATCACATGATGAAATTGAGGCATTCATGTATCAAGATGAGCCTGTCGAATTGAAGTTGCAAAATATAAGCACAAACTTAGCAGACTGTTTTAATTTAAATGAACAACTACCTTTACAATTTTTGGATAATGTAAAAGTTGGTAAAAATAATATTTATGCTGCTTTGGAAGAGTTTGCAACAACAGAGTTACATGTTTCGGATGCTACTTTATTTAGTTTGAAGGGTGCATTATGGACGTTAGCGCAAGAAGTTTATCAAGAATGGTATTTAGGATCGAAGTTGTATGAAGATGTTGAAAAGAAAATAGCACGAACTACTTTTAAGACAGGTTATATTTATCAAGAAATTATTTTGAGACCAGTAGATGAAGTTAAGGTACTTCTGAATGATTTAAAAGGTGCTGGTTTCGAATTAGGTATTGCAACAGGTCGTCCTTATACTGAGACTGTTGTGCCATTTGAAAATTTAGGATTGTTACCATATTTTGAGGCTGATTTTATTGCAACAGCAAGTGATGTTTTAGAAGCAGAGAATATGTATCCGCAAGCACGACCATTAGGAAAGCCGAATCCTTTTAGTTATATCGCAGCTTTATATGGTAATAATCGCGATAAATATGAATCTTATATCAATAAGCAAGATAACATTGTAAATAAAGATGACGTATTTATAGTAGGCGATTCGTTAGCTGACTTATTAAGTGCTCAAAAAATAGGTGCAACGTTTATTGGAACATTAACAGGTTTAAAAGGTAAGGATGCTGCAGGTGAGTTAGAAGCGCATCATGCCGACTATGTTATTAATCATTTAGGTGAACTTAGAAGTGTACTAGATAATTTGTAATTTGATTGTTGTTTGACAGCATAACTTGAAGTGAATGATTGAACCAAAGGTTTCATATTGAGTTACAATGAAATTAATAATGAAAAAATGCCAAGAAGCAATGGAAGTAATCCAATGTCTTCTTGGCATTTTGAATTTACATAAATTGTTTATGACTGTACCGTCAATTCAGTTGTGAAAATTTGATTGTATTCACCAACTTGTTTAAGTTCATCAATTATATTGTTTGAAACAGGTTGATCAACGGATAAAATCATTAGCGCATCTCCGCCCGCTTCAGTTCTACCTAAAGTCATAGATGCAATGTTGATATTGTATTTACCTAACAATGCGCCAGTTTTTCCTACCATACCTGGAGTATCATTATGATATGACACAATTTGATATTGATTTGGCTTTAAGTCTACAGAAAAATTATTAATTCTAACAATTCTTGGACCGAAACCTGTAAAGACAGAAGCGCCAACTTTAACGGAATCGCTATCGTTTGATAGTTCTACCTCTAAGTAGTTACTAAAACCTGTCTCTGCTTTATTATTTTCAATATTTAATGTCACTTGTTGTTGATTTAACAACATTAGAGCATTGATAATATTGACTTCAGGACCAAGATCATCTTTTAAAATATGAGTAATAATTGTACGTGTTAATAAACTACTATCAATAGAGGCTAAGTCGCCACCGTACGTAATTTTAATAGAGCTTGGTGCATTGTACATTAATTGAATAGCTAATTCACCAACTGTTTGGCTTAAATTGATGAATGATTTTACAGTATCATCTATATTGCTTAAGTCCATTTTAGGTGCATTCACTGCATGCGTTACAGTACCATCAATTAAAATTTCGATGATTTCATTTGAAACAGAAATTGCCACTTTTTCTTGAGCTTCGACTGTTGATGCACCCAAATGAGGTGTAACAATAATTTTATCATGTGCAACAAGAGGCGAATCAGTTGCAGGTTCATGTTCAAACACATCGATAGCTGCCCGACTAATTTGTCCTTCGTCTAATGCTTTTATTAGCGCCTTTTCATCAATAATACCACCACGTGCCACATTGATTATTTGCAAACTAGGTTTTGCTTTGGCAAAAAAGTCAGCATTAATTAAGCCTTTTGTTTTAGGTGTTAGTGGTGTATGTAATGTAACGAAATCAGAATGTTGGGCAATCTCATCAACTGTTGCCTTCGTAATGCTTAAAGATTTTGCTTTTTCATCCGTTAAGTAAGGGTCAAAAGCTAGTATTTTCATTCCGAAACTTTGCGCACGTTTAGCAACACCTAAACCAATTCTACCAGCACCAATGACACCTAATGTTTTATGATAAAGCTCAGTACCTTTAAATGCATTTCGATTCCATTCTTTATTTGTAAGTGATTGGTGTGCTTGCGGAATATTTCGAGCCATTGATAATAACATTGCCAGTGAATGTTCAGTAGCTGAAATCGTATTACCATCTGGGGCATTAATAACTAAAATACCTTTTAATGTTGCAGCATCAATATTAATATTATCTACACCAACACCGGCGCGTGCGATTACTTTTAAAGAATCAGCAGCATTTATGATATTTTCAGTGACCGTAGTTTGACTACGAACGATTAAAGCATGGTATGAAGGTATAATTTTGATTAATGCTTCTTCGGACAAGCCAGTTTGAATATCTACATTAAATTGTTCGTGATCTAATAATGCTTTGATACCATCTTTTGATATGGGATCTGCAACGAGTACATTAAATTGCTTCATGAATAACCTCCATATATTTTGATATACCTTTACCGATATAGTTAACTTTACGGTGTTCAGTTAAAATAATTTCTAAAGCAGATACTACCGATAAAATATCGAAAGGACTAATTTTCCCCATATGACCAATTCTTAAAATTTGACCTTTAAGATGGCCTTGACCACCAGCAATTGTTATTTTAAACCGATTTTTAAGTTCATCTTTGATTATTTTCACTTCATCATTTGTATTAGGTTTGAATGCTGTAACCGTTGGAGATGCATCTTTATCATTGACTAATAAAGTTAAATCTAATGCTTTTAAGGCGCTTCTTAATGCATTTCTAATTGCATAGTGTCGTGCTATTACGTGATTGAAACCTTCTGCTTTTACGGTTTCAACGTATGCATTTACACCTCTAAATAAAGACACATTTGGTGTGAACGGTGTAGAATTGTCAGCTTGTGACGAAATGTATTTATTTAAGTCTAGATAAAATTTTGGCGTAGTTACTTCTTTGAAACGTTCTTTTGCACGGTGGCTATAAGCTACAAAAGCTAATCCTGGAGGTAACATAATTGCTTTTTGACTACCAGAAACAAGTACATCAATTTTATCTTTGTTAATGTCAACATCAACAGCACCAATGCAACTTACGCCGTCAACTACAAAATAAATATTACTATTAAATTGATTGATGGCATTTCCTAACTCGTGAATAGGGTGTAGCACTGTCGTAGATGTTTCGCAATATTGACTAAATACTGCTTTAACTTCAACATCTAAAGTTGAAAGATAATTGATGAAATCTTTAACATCTACAGCTTCTCCCCATGTTACGTCATAAATGTGCACATTTTTGTAATAAGTTTGTGCAATTTGTTTAAATCGGTTACCAAAGGCACCTGAAACAATGACAACGAAGTGATCTTCAGGGTTTACAATGTTCAACATACTAGCTTCTAAGACGCTTGTACCGCTAGATGTTAAAATAAGTACATCATTTTGACTCCCAAATATTGGCTTTAGACCTTGAAATGCTTGTTGTGCGATGTCTTCAAAATCTTTAGAACGATGACCAACCATAGGTGCTTGAATTTCTCTCATAATGGCATCAGGTACAGGGGTTGGGCCAGGTGTTAATAACAACGGTTGATGATAATACATTTATATGCCTCCTATAAATAAGATTTCACTATTTTAGCAAATTTTCTGAAAATTTAAAAGCCTAAAAAAGTGATAACGCTATATTGTCGAACAAACGTTATCACTTAACGATTTTATTTGGCCTGAATGCTGGGATAGATTTTTATGTCCACATTATTTCTTACAGCATTTGAAATCATGCAATTATTATCTGCAATTGTTATCAATTTTGGTAATCGCTTTTCTAATTGTGCTATTTGATCACTTGGAATTTGAATTTGAGGATGGTGCACAATTTTTGACATACTGAATTTTCCGTTATTTAAACAAGCTGTTCCAATCGATTGTTGTTCAATTGAAATATCTGTGAACTTTGCACGTTCAAGAGTAGCTGCTAATGAGATGATATAACATGATGAAGCGGCTGATACTAACATTTCATCGGGATTTGTTCCTATACCAACACCACCTAAAGAAGCAGGTATAGAAATATTCTCTGAAAGTATGTCGCCTTGAACGTTTCCGACATTGTTACGACCACCTTGCCAAGAAGTTTGGACTTTAAAGTCATGTTGATGCAATTGCTTTAACCTCCAATATAATTGTGATAGTTTAATTTTAGAATAGTTTATCAAAGTTTAACAGAAAGGTGACTTATCAATGACTCTGAATAAACTGAAAGATGAATTACAAATTGTTTCGCACCGTGGATTGCCGAGTGATTTTCCTGAAAATACAATGGTCGGTTATCGAGAGGTAATGGGGCTCAATGTTGCTATGTTAGAAATAGATGTTCATTTGACCAAAGACCAACATTTTGTTGTGATACATGATGAAACAATTGATAGAACATCGGATGGTAAGGGGCGTATTTCTGATTACACATTATCGCAATTAAAATCATTTGATTTTGGTAGTTATAAAGATGTTGCTTTTAAGGGAGAACGAATACCCACGTTAGATGAAGTACTTTCATTATGCTTAAAGTATGATAAAAAGCTATTGATTGAATTGAAAAGTCCGAATTTATATCCAGAAATAGAATGTAAATTGCTGGCATTTTTGGAAGAAAAGAAAGTCGATGCGACACAAGTAGTTATACAATCTTTTGATATCGAATGCATCGAAAAGTTAAACACATTGGGCAGTATATATGAATTAGGTGTGCTTTGTAGTAAACGTAATTATTGGTATAAAAAGCCAAACTTTTCAAGAATTGCTCAAATTGCTAGTTATGTTAATCCTAATTATGCATTAGTGACCAGAAAATTTGTTGATAAAGCACATCATCATCAATTACAGGTTATGCCATACACAGTTAATAAATTGAAAACTGGAGAAAAATTAAGACAAATGGGTGTAGATGGATTAATTACAGATAATCCGAAATTATTTATTAAGTGAGACGATGAATGGTAATTTGATAGAGGGATGAGGATTCGTATATCGCAATTGATAATTTTAAAAACTAATGATGAAATACTAAAGATAATTAAACAAATAAGACTTGTAAATTCTAAGTTGATTGTAAAATAGGGTAGCTCCATATAATTTTGAATCTATCATTTTTAAATTAATAAAAAAAACACCCACAATTGTGGGTGTTTGTATTGAACGTATTATCTTGAGTAGTACTCAACGATTAATTGTTCGTTAATTTCAGCAGGTAATTCGCTACGTTCTGGTAAACGTACGAAAGTACCAGTTAAGCTGTCAGCATCAAAGTTTAAGTACTCAGGTACGAAATTGTTGATTTCAACTGATTCAACGATGATGTTTAATTTTTGAGATTTTTCACGAACTGAAATTGTTTGACCAGGTTTAACAGAATAAGATGGAATATCAACACGTTTACCATCTACTAAGATATGACCGTGGTTAACTAATTGACGTGCTTGACGACGAGTACGAGCTAAACCTAATGAATAAACAACAGCGTCTAAACGACTTGCTAATAAGATCATGAAGTTTTCACCGTGTACACCGAATTTTTTACCAGCGATGTCAAATGTGTTACGGAATTGTCTTTCAGTCATTCCATATAAGTAACGTAATTTTTGTTTTTCACGTAATTGTAAACCATATTCTGATAATTTTTTACGTTGGTTTGGACCATGTTGTCCTGGTGCGTAAGGACGTTTTTCTAATTCTTTACCAGTACCGCTTAAAGAGATACCTAAACGACGAGATTTTTTCCAGTTTGAACCTCTGAATCGAGCCATAATAAGACTCCTCCTTTAATTCTTTTTTGTTGTTATGAATAAACAAAAAAGAGTGTTGCATGCTTACTAAGATATATTGTTTTATGTGTCTTCACCTTATAGCGACAGTTACGTGACACGTCCGCATTGGGAACAACATAGCGCTCAATAATATACAACTGCTACTTTCGTTAATTCACACAAAGATTATTGTAACATTTTCCTGCTAACTGTCAACACTTTATTGAAAATGCTGATGTCCTTTTATGCGAGTTGCTTTTCAATAATTTTAACAATTGCTTCAAGATGTTCTTTGTCATTGTCATCAAATCGATCCGTTATAGGGGCATCGATATCTAAGACGCCGATAATTTTATCATCTTTGAAAATTGGAACGACAATCTCAGACTTACTATTAGCATCACAAGCGATATGTCCTTCGAATTGATGAACATCAGCTACAATTTGTGTACGACGTTCTGAAACGGCTGTACCACATACACCTTTTCCAATTGGAATGTGGACACAAGCGGGGTGTCCTTGGAAAGGTCCAAGTATAAGTTCATTTTGTTCCAATAAGTAAAAGCCGACCCAATTAATTTGATCTAGATTATCATTTAATAAGGCAGACATATTACTTAAAATAGCAATCATATGATGTTCATCTTCAATAAGGCTTGCTGCTTGTTTCTTTAATAATGTGTAGTTTGTTGGGTTAATTGTTGTCATATTTAAAACCTCTTATTTTCATAGATTTTATAATAGTATAGAATTTCGAAAATATTATGGCAATAAATTCATTTTATAATTTATCCTTAAGCAAAATTACGTTATAATAGTAATGATAAATTAGGAGGAGAAGCATATGGTGTTATATATCATTTTGGCAATAATTGTGATTATATTGATTGCTGTAGGTGTATTATTCTATTTACGTTCAAATAAACGACAAATTATTGAAAAAGCAATCGAACGTAAAAATGAAATTGAGACGTTACCTTTTGATCAAAACCTTGCACAATTATCTAAGTTGAATTTAAAAGGTGAAACAAAAACGAAATACGATGCAATGAAAAAGGACAACGTAGAAAGTACAAATAAGTATCTAGCTCCTGTGGAAGAAAAAATCCATAATGCTGAGGCTTTATTAGATAAATTTAGTTTCAACGCATCTCAAAGTGAAATTGATGATGCAAATGAGTTGATGGATAGTTACGAACAAAGCTATCAGCAACAATTAGAAGATGTAAATGAAATTATTGCGTTATACAAAGATAATGATGAATTATATGACAAATGTAAGGTTGATTATCGTGAAATGAAACGTGATGTTTTAGCAAATCGTCATCAATTTGGTGAGGCAGCAAGTCTACTTGAAACTGAAATTGAAAAGTTTGAGCCAAGGTTAGAGCAATATGAAGTACTAAAAGCTGATGGTAATTATGTACAAGCGCACAACCATATAGCTGCCTTGAATGAACAAATGAAACAGCTAAGATCTTATATGGAAGAAATACCAGAATTAATTAGAGAAACTCAAAAAGAATTACCTGGTCAATTCCAAGATTTAAAATATGGTTGCCGTGATCTTAAAGTTGAAGGGTATGATCTGGATCACGTAAAAGTAGACAGTACATTACAAAGCTTAAAAACAGAGCTTAGTTTCGTTGAACCATTAATTAGCCGCTTAGAATTAGAAGAAGCTAATGATAAACTAGCTAATATCAATGATAAGTTAGATGACATGTATGATTTAATTGAACATGAAGTTAAAGCTAAAAATGATGTCGAAGAAACAAAAGATATCATTACGGATAACTTATTCAAAGCTAAAGACATGAATTATACATTGCAAACAGAAATTGAATATGTACGTGAAAACTACTATATAAATGAATCTGATGCTCAAAGTGTTCGTCAATTTGAAAATGAAATTCAAAGTTTAATTTCTGTATATGATGATATTTTAAAAGAAATGTCTAAATCTGCTGTGCGATATAGCGAGGTTCAGGATAATTTACAATATTTAGAAGATCATGTCACAGTTATTAATGACAAACAAGAAAAGCTACAAAATCATCTGATTCAATTGCGTGAAGATGAAGCAGAAGCAGAAGACAATCTGCTACGAGTACAATCGAAGAAAGAAGAAGTGTATCGTCGATTACTTGCTTCTAACTTAACAAGCGTTCCTGAAAGGTTTATCATCATGAAAAATGAAATTGATCATGAAGTTCGTGATGTTAACGAACAATTTAGTGAACGTCCAATACACGTTAAACAGTTAAAAGATAAAGTGTCTAAAATTGTGATTC
This sequence comes from Staphylococcus sp. EG-SA-15, assembly GCF_017151895.1. Lineage (NCBI taxonomy): Bacteria > Bacillati > Bacillota > Bacilli > Caryophanales > Staphylococcaceae > Staphylococcus > Staphylococcus sp. EG-SA-15. Next base: position 8,687 of record NZ_JACVZN010000012.1, read on the forward strand.
AAATGAATACATTTGAAGATGAAGCAAATGATGTTCTTGTTAATGCTGTTTATGCAGAGAAATTAATTCAATATGGAAATAGATATCGTAAGGACTATAGCAATGTTGATAAGAGCTTAAATGAAGCTGAACGATTATTTAAAAATAATCGCTATAAGCGTGCGATTGAAATTGCAGAGCAAGCTCTTGAAAGTGTTGAGCCAGGTGTTACTAAACATATTGAAGAAGAAGTTATTAAGCAATAGAAACTAGTATGTAGTTATACTTAAATAATATGAGCACTCTGTCAAATTGGACTGATGAGTTTAATAATTGAAGTTAGCCAACGATACGTTGTCTAGCTTCTTTTTTATATGGATAAATGAAAGGGACAATAAATATAAATAGCAATTGTTTAAAGATAAACGTAATCAAATGTGTTGTTTTAATTAATATAAGTAGTGAAAAAAGCATAATCACACAGCTGTTTAAATAGAGTGAAATAGTCTAATTCTTATTTAATAAGTAGAAATAAGATTATTTTGCGCTATAACCTTTATTTTTTGTCGGATAATAGTATAATGCTTGAGTAAAACAATTTTAACGATTGATGATTAATGAAAGAGAAGTGTTTATTTTGATATATCTAGATAATGCGGCAACGACGAAAGCATTTGAAGAAGTGTTAGATACTTATTTAAAAGTAAATCAATCAATGTATTATAATCCGAATAGTCCGCATAAAGCTGGTTTGCAGGCAAATCAATTACTACAACAAGCAAAAGCCCAAATTAATGCAATGATTAATTCAAAAACAAATTATGATGTTGTATTCACTAGTGGTGCAACTGAATCCAATAATCTTGCTTTAAAAGGTATTGCCTATCGTAAATTTGATACAGCGAAGGAAATAATTACATCCGTGTTAGAGCATCCGTCCGTATTAGAGGTTGTAAGATATTTGGAAGCACACGAAGGATTTAAAGTTAAATATGTTGATGTAAAGAAAGATGGCAGTATTAACTTAGAACACTTCAAAGAATTAATGTCAGACAAAGTCGGTTTAGTAACATGTATGTATGTAAATAATGTAACTGGACAAATACAGCCTATTCCACAAATGGCTAAAGTTATAAAAAATTATCCTAAGGCACATTTTCATGTAGATGCAGTTCAAGCATTCGGCAAAATTTCAATGGATCTCAATAACATAGATAGTATTAGTTTAAGTGGACACAAGTTTAATGGTTTAAAAGGCCAAGGCGTCTTACTTGTAAATCACATTCAAAATGTTGAACCAACTGTCCATGGTGGTGGTCAAGAATATGGTGTTAGAAGTGGAACAGTTAATTTGCCAAATGATATTGCAATGGTTAAAGCGATGAAGATAGCTAATGAAAACTTTGAAGCATTGAATGCATTTGTTACTGAGTTAAATAATGACGTCCGTCAATTTTTAAATAAATATCATGGAGTTTATATTAATTCTTCAACTTCAGGTTCACCATTCGTTTTAAATATTAGTTTTCCTGGCGTAAAAGGTGAAGTATTAGTTAATGCTTTTTCAAAATATGACATTATGATATCTACGACGAGTGCTTGTTCATCTAAACGTAATAAATTAAATGAAGTATTGGCTGCAATGGGATTATCAGACAAATCTATTGAAGGTAGTATAAGATTATCATTTGGGGCTACTACAACTAAAGAAGATATAGCAAGGTTTAAAGAAATATTTATCATCATTTATGAGGAAATTAAGGAGTTGCTAAAATAATGAAGTATGATCACTTGCTTGTTAGATACGGGGAGTTAACATTAAAGGGTTCAAATAGAAAAAAATTTGTAAATCAATTAAGAAATAATGTAAATAAGTCATTAAAAGGACTTGATGGGTTTGTCGTTAAAGGCAAACGAGATCGTATGTATATTGAACTTGAAGACCATGCAGATATAAATGAAATAACATATCGATTATCAAAAATTTTCGGTATTAAATCTATTAGTCCAGTATTAAAAGTAGAAAAAACAATAGATGCAATGAGTGCAGCGGCAATTAAATTTGCGCAGCAATTTGAAGAAAACAGCACATTTAAAATTGATGTTAAGCGTGCCGATAAAAATTTCCCAATGGATACGTATGAATTACAGCGTGAATTGGGTGGTGCAGTATTGAAGCACTTCGACAATATTTCAGTGAATGTCAAACGTCCAGATCATGAAATTCGAGTGGAAGTTAGATTAGATGCAATTTATATGTATGAAGAAGTTGTTCCGGGTTCAGGTGGATTACCAGTTGGTACTGGTGGTAAGACGTTACTAATGCTTTCAGGCGGTATAGACTCACCAGTTGCTGGGATGGAAGTGATGAGACGTGGCGTAACAATTGAAGCGATTCATTTCCATAGTCCACCATTTACAAGTGATCAAGCAAAAGAAAAAGTTATTGAATTGACACGTATTTTAGCTGAACGTGTTGGACCAATTAAATTGCATATTGTACCATTTACAGAATTGCAAAAACAGGTGAATAAAGTTGTACATCCAAGATATACAATGACTTCAACGAGACGTATGATGATGCGTGTTGCTGATAAATTAGTACATCAAATAGGGGCTTTAGCTATTGTAAATGGTGAAAACCTAGGGCAGGTAGCCAGTCAAACACTTCATAGCATGTATGCAATTAATAATGTAACTTCTACTCCTGTATTACGTCCTTTATTAACTTACGATAAAGAAGAAATTATTATTAAATCGAAAGAAATCGGTACATTTGAAACATCTATTCAACCATTTGAAGATTGTTGTACAATTTTCACCCCTAAAAATCCAGTAACCGAACCAAACTTTGATAAGGTAGTCCAATATGAAAGTGTCTTTGATTTTGAAGAGATGATTAATCGTGCTGTTGAAAATATTGAAACACTTGAAATAACTAGTGATTATAAAACTATTAAAGAACAGCAAACAAACCAATTAATAAATGACTTTTTATAAATAAAATCCTAGAGTAAATTTAAACATAAGGGGATGTTAAACTATGGATTTGAACTTAACGATGATTATAATCATAATTTTATTTGGTTTTATCGCGGCGTTTATAGATTCGGTTGTGGGGGGGGTGGTTTAATTTCTACGCCAGCATTATTAGCAATCGGTCTACCACCATCTGTGGCTTTAGGTACAAATAAATTGGCAAGTTCATTTGGTTCTTTAACTAGTACGATAAAGTTTATAAGGTCCGGTAAAGTGGACTTATATGTTGTTGCCAAATTATTTGGTTTTGTATTTTTGGCATCTGCATGTGGCGCATATATTGCAACGATGGTTCCGTCACAAATATTGAAACCTTTAATCATTATTGCACTTTCGTCGGTGTTTATATTCACATTACTTAAAAAAGATTGGGGCAATACACGTACGTTTACTCAATTTACATTTAAGAAAGCCATACTATTTGCAGCACTTTTTATATTAATCGGCTTTTATGATGGATTTGTAGGTGGGGGAACAGGTTCATTTATGCTTTTTGTATTGTTAGTCTTTGGTTTTGATTTTTTAAGTGCAGCAGGAAATGCTAAAGTTTTGAACTTTGCTTCTAATATAGGTGCGCTTGTATTATTTATGGTATTAGGACAAGTAGATTATGTAATAGGTTTAATAATGGCTACAAGCATGATTGCTGGGTCATATACTGGGGCACATTTTGCTATCAAACAAGGTGTTGGCTATGTAAAAGTATTATTTATTATTATTACTGCTATTTTAATTTTAAAAAATGCTTTTGATTATATTCAACAATTTGTATAAAATTAAATTTGCTTTTGATTAAAGCATGAAAATTGTAATCAAACCATAAATTGTCGTATGATGTAGTTAGAATTTTAAAATGCAGGAGGTCAAGTATATGACTGAAATAACATTCAAAGGTGGACCAATCCACTTAAAAGGTCAACAAATTAATGAAGGTGATTTTGCACCTGATTTTACAGTGTTAGATAATGACTTAAATCAAGTAACATTAGCAGATTATGCTGGTAAAAAGAAATTAATTAGTGTGGTACCATCAATTGATACAGGTGTTTGTGATCAGCAGACTCGCAAATTCAACTCTGAAGCTTCTAAAGAAGAGGGGATTGTGCTTACAATTTCAGCAGACTTACCATTCGCACAAAAAAGATGGTGCGCTTCAGCAGGTTTAGACAATGTCATTACATTAAGTGACCACCGTGACTTATCATTTGGTGAAAACTATGGCGTTGTTATGGAAGAACTTCGCTTATTAGCTCGTGCAGTATTTGTATTAGATGCAGATAATAAAGTTGTTTATAAAGAAATCGTTAGTGAAGGTACTGATTTCCCAGATTTTGATGCTGCTTTAGCTGCATACAAAAATATTTAATCATTAAAGAGATAAATCTTAAAATGTATACATCGTGTCCATCGTTGTCAACAGCATTAAAATAGAATTGTTTTCTATGATTGCTAAGACCTATGGGCACTTTTTATTGGAGAGGGACGAATATGGCAGAACAACAAACAATTATGGAACGCTTGTTTCATACATTAGATGAAAAAGCTAAAACATTAAATAATGAAAATGGCCAAAGTTTTATTGAAAATCTTGGGCTAGCAATGGAACAAGTATATACCAATGAAAGAGGATTGTTAGAACAATCGACGTTACAAGATCGACGTAAAGCATTCCAATTTGCATATTTAAGTTTAATGCAGGAAGAAAAGATACAAGCAAATCATCAAATTACACCAGATTCAATTGGATTGATACTAGGATTTTTAGTTGAGCGTTTTATGAACAACCAAGAAGAATTACATATTGTTGATATTGCAAGTGGTGCCGGTCATTTAAGTGCTACTGTAAAAGAAGTGTTACCTGAAATTGCGGTTATGCATCATTTAATTGAAGTTGATCCAGTTTTATCACGTGTTAGTGTACATTTAGCAAACTTCTTAGAAATTCCTTTCGATGTGTATCCTCAAGATGCCATCATGCCACTACCATTAGAAGAAGCAGATATCGTTATTGGTGATTTTCCAGTAGGCTATTATCCAATTGATGAAAGAAGTAAGGAGTTTAAGCTAGGTTTTGAAGAAGGACATAGTTATTCACATTATTTATTAATAGAACAAGCAATAAATGCATTAAAAGATGCTGGATATGCCTTTCTAGTGGTACCAAGTAATATTTTTACAGGTGAACATGTAAAACAGCTTGAAAAATATATTGCAACAGAGACAGAGATGCAAGCATTTTTAAATTTACCACCAACTTTATTTAAAAATGAAAAAGCGCGAAAATCTATATTAATTTTACAAAAGAAAAAATCGGGTGAAACAAAGCCAGTTGAAGTATTATTGGCAAATATTCCTGATTTCAAAAATCCTTCACAATTTCAAGGATTTATGACAGAGTTAAATCAGTGGATGGACACAAATCGTCCTAAAAAATAATCTGTAATAGTATAGTCATAAAACTGTATGAATGATAAAATGAGAAATGAAATAGTATAAAAAGCAAACGATGGAGGATCATTACTTATGTCAAAATTAATCTTGGCTATCAATGCTGGTAGTTCATCATTAAAATTTCAATTAATTAGAATGCCTGAAGAGGAATTAGTAACAAAAGGTTTAATAGAAAGAATCGGATTGAAGGATTCAATTTTTACAATCGAAGTCAACGGGGAAAAAGTTAAATCAGTACAAGATATCAAGGATCACGTTGAGGCAGTTGATATCATGTTGGATGCTTTTAAAGCGCACAATATTATTAATGATATTAACGATATCGATGGAACAGGTCACCGTGTTGTACATGGTGGTGAAAAATTCCCTGAATCAGTAGCTATTACTGATGAGGTTGAAAAGGAAATTGAAGAATTAAGCGAATTAGCACCGCTTCACAACCCAGCTAACTTGATGGGTATTCGTGCTTTCCGTAAATTATTACCAAATATCCCTCATGTGGCAATTTTTGATACAGCATTCCATCAAACAATGCCTGAAAAAGCATATCTATATAGCTTGCCATATCATTATTATAAAGATTATGGCATTCGTAAGTATGGTTTCCATGGTACAAGCCATAAATTTGTATCACAAAGAGCGGCAGAAATGTTAGATAAGCCAATTGAAGATTTACGTATTATTTCATGTCACATTGGTAATGGAGCATCAATTGCAGCTATCGATGGCGGTAAATCTATTGATACATCAATGGGCTTCACACCACTTGCTGGTGTAACAATGGGTACTCGTTCTGGTAATATTGACCCTGCTTTAATTCCATTTATTATGGAAAAAACAGGTAAAACTGCTGAACAAGTATTGGAAATCTTAAACAAAGAATCAGGTTTATTAGGATTATCAGGTACATCTAGTGATTTACGTGACTTATCAGAAGAAGCTGAATCAGGTAAAGCACGTTCACAAATGGCTTTAGATGTATTTGCTTCTAAAATTCACAAATATATTGGATCATATGCTGCGAGAATGCATGGTGTTGATGTTATCGTATTTACAGCAGGTATCGGTGAAAACTCAGTAGAAATTCGTGCGAAAGTTCTTGAAGGCTTAGAATTTATGGGTGTTTACTGGGATCCTAAGAAAAATGAAAACTTACTACGTGGTAAAGAAGGATTTATTAACTATCCTCATTCACCAGTTAAAGTTGTCGTTATTCCAACAGATGAAGAAAGTATGATTGCCCGTGATGTTATGACATTCGGTGGTTTAAAATAATTTTTAAATAAATATTAAGCGTCTATCTCCGCTACAATTATATGTAGGAGGTAGACGCTTTTTGTATTGTTTGAAAATTAACTAGTGTAATGTCTCTTTTCACGAATATCTTAAAGAATTAAGTAGTCGAAGAAGATTATGAAAACATTATTAAATGAGTTTTATTTATAAACAATAAAAAACCAAGTGCAGAAAGTTGCACTTGGTTCATAATGATCAAGTAGTTATCTAATGATCATCTATATTTAATTTTGATATTTTTCACGTAATTGAGTTGTTGCAACTTGTGGTTGGAAGTCTGCTGGTAACTCTTCAGTACGAACAACTAACACGTCACATGGCGCATGACGAACGATAGATTCTGATACAGAACCAACAATAAATCTTTCCACGGCATTTAAGCCTGATGTACCACTCATAATCAAGTCTGCATTAATTTCATGTGCAAGCTTTTTAGGAATGATAGATTTAGGAGAGCCAAACTCTAGACGCGTTTCTACATCTTTAACACCAGCGTTAGTAGCTACTTCTTTATAACCATTTAATAATTCTTCTGCAAAATGCTTAGATTTTTCAGTAAATTGAGCATCATAAACTTCATAAGAAGAATACGTTCTTGAATCAATTACATTCACAATTGTTAACTTCGCATCGTTACGTTTAGCAACACCAACTGCTCTGTTAAATGCCCATTCCGCTTCATGTGAACCGTCAACTGCGATTAAAATATTTTTGTAAGTAATCATAGTAAGTGCCTCCTTGTTCTTTCTTAATTATATTTTACCACAATTTTCGGAAAAGTCAGTGTAATAACCTTTACAATTTTGTGGATTTTTGATTGCGCTTTCAAAATGTTCGCGTTAAGATGATTATGGAGGTGGATGGTATGAAAATTGGTATACCAAGGGAGATTAAAAATAATGAAAATCGTGTTGGTTTATCACCAAGTGGTGTGCACGCTTTAGTAGAAAGTGGGCATACTGTTTTAGTGGAAACAAATGCGGGTTCAGGATCATTCTTTGAAGATGTAGATTACAAAGAAGCAGGTGCTGAGATTGTTGCTGAACAAGCAAAAGTTTGGGATGTGGATATGGTTATTAAAGTTAAAGAACCACTTGAATCTGAATATCCATATTTTAAAGAAGGGCTTGTATTATTCACTTATCTTCATTTAGCAAATGAAGAAAAATTAACACAAGCTTTGATAGATAGAAAAGTAATTAGTATTGCATATGAGACTGTGCAGTTACCAGACCGATCTTTACCATTGTTATCACCAATGAGTGAGGTAGCAGGAAGAATGTCAGCTCAAGTTGGCGCAGAGTTCCTACAAAAACTTAATGGTGGTATGGGAATTCTACTAGGTGGTGTCCCAGGAGTACCTAAGGGTAAAGTAACTATTATCGGTGGTGGTCAAGCAGGAACAAATGCAGCTAAAATTGCACTAGGACTAGGTGCAGATGTTACGATTTTAGATGTTAATCCAAAGCGTTTACAACAATTAGATGATTTATTCGGTGGACGTGTACATACAATTATGTCAAATCCGTTGAATATTGAGTTGTATGTTAAACAAAGTGATTTAGTAATAGGTGCAGTTTTAATTCCAGGTGCTAAAGCGCCAAGACTTGTAACAGAAGACATGATTAAACAAATGAAAAATGGGTCAGTTATTATTGACATTGCTATTGATCAAGGCGGTATTTTTGAAACAACTGATAAAATTACGACACATGATGATCCTACATATATTAAGCATGGTGTGGTTCATTATGCAGTTGCAAATATGCCAGGTGCAGTACCGCGTACTTCGACGTTAGCTTTAAATAATGCTACGCTACCTTATGCGCTCATGCTAGCTAATAAAGGGTATAGAGAAGCATTTAAATCAAATCAACCATTATCATTAGGTTTAAATACTTACAAAGGTCACGTAACCAATAAAGGCGTTGCAGAGGCATTTGAAATGGAATATAAATCTGTAGAAGAAGCATTACAATTATAATTTGAATTTGATGAAAAGGGAATGGATTACAGCGTACTAAAGAATGACGTTATCATCTCCTTGGTTATTAAAATTAAATAATGATAAATTAAAGCTAGAAACAATGCGAAGAAATCATCGAACATGAATGATATTGATTTGATTCATTACATGTTACTGATGAACATACCTGCATATGTGTTTCTAGCTTGTTTGTTACATATTGCATTTAGACTTGGACAAAAATTTATGTCCTAGGCGCTACAATGTTATATTGGCAGTGTTTGACTGAATGAGAATGCGCTTGTAACAAGCTTTTCATTTTTATCCCACTCCTTATTTTTCGTAATGTGTTAATACTTCATATCCTTCATTAGTGACAAGTATGTCATCTTCAATTCTTACACCTGCAACACCTGGTACATAAATACCTGGTTCGATTGTAATAACCATGCCAGCTTCTAACAAATTAGAATTAGTACTTGAAACATCTTGATATTCATGTTCTTGTAATCCTAGGCCATGACCTAAGCGATGAGGGAAATATTCACCATAACCTTTTTCTGAAATAATATTTCTAGCGATATGATCGATATCTTTTAAAGGTATTCCAGGTTTAATTGCTTGGATTGCAGATGTTTCTGCTTCTAATACAATATTATAAATTTCTTGTGCTTCTTTGCTAGGTTCACCAAATTTAATGGTACGTGTCATATCGCTACAATAATGCTCATAAATTACACCTAAATCAAATAGTACATATTCATTGCTTTTTAATCTGCGATTTCCTGGTGTGCCATGAGGTGATGCGGCATGATCTCCAAATAAAACCATCGTATCAAAACTCATTTCATTGACGCCATATTGTTTGATAGTTTGCTCAATATGGTTGACTACTTCACGTTCAGTCACACCTTCTTTTAAATAAGAAACACCTATTTCGATACACTTATCTGCTAACTCAGCAGCTTTACGTATTTTGCTAATTTCATCTTCGGATTTAATATTTCTCAATTGTTTGATTGTTAAATCAACATCTCCGAATGAATTGACATTGAAACCAGAGGTTAATTGTTTTTGGCGTGCTACTGTTAAGTGCTCGCTTTCAATTAGTAATTTATTGATTGTTTGAGGATAAAGTGAGAAAGGGTTTTCAGTGTCTAAATATCCAACGATTTCACCTGTGAAAGGTGATGCTTTGACTTCTTCGACTTCCATTTTTGGACAAAATAGTACTTGTTTACCATCTTTCTTAATCAATAATGCAAATAATCTTTCATGGGGTTCGCTACGGTATCCAGTAAAATAATATACATTCAACGGTGTTGTAATCCATGCTGCATCAGCTTGTTGATTGTTCAGTTCGTCTATTATTTTTGATATTTTTGTCATTTTATAAACACTCCTCAACATAATATTACTTCCATTTTATGCCAATTATTATTAGATTTCAAAATCGAGCTAATACATTAACTAGATTTTCAATTTTTAAAATTTGAGAATTTGTTATAATTAAGTGGCAAAAGGGTACTAAATTTATATAGCAATTGATAGGAGGATGCTCAAATGAAGTTATCATTTCAAGGTCAATCAACGATTTATTTAGAAGGGAACAACAAAAAGGTTATCGTAGATCCGTTTATTTCAAATAACCCTAAGTGTGATTTGAATATTGAAACAGTGCAGGTAGACTATATCGTTTTAACGCACGGTCATTTTGATCATTTTGGTGATGTTGTGGAACTAGCAAAGAAAACAGGAGCAACAGTAATTGGAAGTGCAGAAATGGCTGACTATCTTTCTTCATATCACGGTGTTGAAAATGTTCATGGTATGAATATTGGTGGTAAAGCAAACTTTGATTTCGGAAGCGTTAAATTTGTTCAAGCATTTCATAGTTCAAGTTTTACACATGAAAATGGTATTCCAGTTTATTTAGGTATGCCAATGGGTATCGTGTTTGAAGTTGAAGGAAAAACAATTTATCATACTGGTGATACAGGTCTGTTTAGTGATATGTCACTTATTGCGAAACGTCATCCAGTTGATGTATGTTTTGTACCAATTGGAGATAATTTTACGATGGGTATTGATGATGCAAGTTATGCTATTAATGAATTTATTAAACCAAAAATTTCTGTACCGATTCATTATGATACATTCCCATTAATCGAACAAGATCCACAACAATTTAAAGATGCTGTTAATGTAGGGGACGTGCAAATTTTAAAACCAGGTGAATCTGTTCAGTTTTAAATAGAATATAGATTTTACACTAAAAAACACCTCGCTAATCTATGTGGAAGTTATCGTCTGCATTTTTTTAGTGGGTGTTTTTATATTCTACTGATTCAGTTACGACGTGGACGGGGGACATCAGTGGTTCTTTATCATTTCTGACCTACTCTCGTAATTTTAGTTCTATACAATTAGACATTGATTATAAATTTACTACGATATAAAAAATCCAGAACCACAGTCATAATCATTTCTTGTGTTTACTCAGTCGTTTGAGACTGCATCATGATTGAAAGATTATTTGTGATTCTGGATAAAAATTTTATTTAACGATTAATACAGGGATAGTCGCACGTTTTGCTACTTTGTGGCTGACACTTCCAAGTACAAATTTCTTTTTGTCTTCTGCTTTACGGTTACTTAAAACAACAATTTCGTATTTACCGCTATTAGCATGTTTTAATAGTTCTTCTTTTGCATTACCACGAACAATTATTTGGTCATAATCAATACCATAATCTTCTAAAGCTTTGCGTGTTTTTTCCAATCGCTTGCTTCGTTCTTCAGTAAGTTTGTTTAAATGAACACCTGCTTTAATTGATGCTTGAGCATCTTGTTCGCTGATTGCGTTTAAAACTGTTACGACTGTACCTTCGCCAGCTAATTTAGACACTTCTTTTAGTGCTTTTTCATTTTTTAACTGAGTGTCTACACCAAGTAATATATTTTTATACATTAGTACATCCCTCCTCACTTACATTCTAATAAATAATAATGGATTTTTCCATTTAAAATTAAAGATTTTGTGATCTTTGTGTTTGTTGTATATTTTCAAAAAATAAAATAGGTGAAACGATCATTATTTCATTTCACTTCAATGCTTTTTATCCAAAATAAAGTTATAATGTAGTTAATACTGTTCGAAAAGAAGAGGTAAAGAATGACAAAACATGAACAAATTTTAGATTATATTGAATCGTTATCTATAGGCTCTAAAATTTCGGTGCGTAAAATCGCTAAATTTTTAAACGTATCTGAAGGGACAGCATATCGTGCAATTAAAGATGCTGATAAAATGGGCATGGTCGCAACGATAGATCGTGTTGGTACGGTTCGAATCGAAAAACGTAATCGTAATGAAATTGAACATTTAACTTTTAATGAAATTGTCAATATTATTGATGGCCAAGTGTTAGGTGGCAACAAAGGTATCACTAAGATGGTATCTAAATTTGCAATTGGAGCAATGGAACTCAAAGATATTTTAAAGTATATTGGTCCAAAGACATTATTGATTGTCGGAAATCGTGAAGATGTGCAGATTGAAGCTTTAAAAAGAGGTACGGCTATATTAATTACTGGTGGATTTAAGCCATCTAATAAAGTTATTAATTTTGCGAATGAACATGATTTACCTGTTCTATCATCAAGTTATGATACATTTCTAGTTGCAAATATTATCAACAAAGCACTTTTTAATCAGAAAATACGAAAAGATATCTTAATAGTTCAAGATATAATGACGCCATTAGATGATTTATCTGTGCTGTTTGATACGATGAAAATAGCAGATTATAAGCGTATGGCGAATCGAACTGGCCATACAAGATTTCCGGTAGTCAATGAGTCTTATAAATTAGTAGGTATTGTAACAAGTCGAGAGATGATTAATACAAAGGACGACGACGAAATAGATAAAGTGATGACGCGAAATCCTATTTATGTAAATGCTATGAGTACAGTAGCAAGTTGTGCGCATATGATGATTTGGGAAGGTATTGAATTGATTCCTGTCGTTTCGAGTAATAAAAAGACAGTGGGTGTGATTAATAGACAAGATGTTTTAAAGTCTATGCAACTTTTAGGAAGACAGCCTCAGATGGGTGAAACAATTAACGATCAAATCGCCAAATATATAACAATGAATCAAGATGGAATTACAGTAGAAGTTTCACCACTTTTAATCAATCATTACGGAACAGTAAGTAAAGCGGCATTTGTAAGTATTATAGAAGAAACAATACAATATGAAATGCGTAAATTTAAAAAAGGTAATGTCATGATAGAGAACTTAAATATCGTGTATATTAAAACAGTACCTATTGAATCACATATAACAGTGCGCTTTGGCATACTAGACGTCGGAAGAAACTTCGCCAAAATAGAAGTGAACATGCATAGTCAAAACGACAAAGTAGCGAGCGCTCTCGTGATATGCCAAATGTTTGACGAAGTATAGGAACTTAGCAGAGAAAATAGGCATAAGATAGATTTCGCACAAACGTTGGGGCCCCACCCCAACTTGCATTGTTTGTAGAAATTGGGGGTCCAATTTCTCTGTGTTGGGGCCCCTGAACTAAATAGTATGAAAATATATATATCTAAATAATTAAAACGGGCAAATAGTTTAATATGGTAGTAACAATTTTTATAATTTAGATATTTTGATATAGACTAATGCTTAAATTAAGCAACTTTTCTAAAAAAGGGAGTATGAAAATGATTAGTACTTTGAATGAAATTATGAAATGTATCGAAGACAACGATACAATTATTATACACAGACATGTTAGACCAGATCCTGATGCATATGGTTCACAACTTGGTTTAAAATACTATATTCAGCAGAAATTTCCGCAAAAGCAAGTATTTGCAGTGGGTGAAGCGGAATCATCATTAAGTTTTATTGGAGAGTTAGATAACATTGATGATAAAACATATCAAGATGCGCTTGTAATTGTATGTGATACTGCCAATGCTCCACGAATTGACGATGAACGTTATAGTACAGGTCGTAAACTTATTAAAATAGATCATCATCCTGCAGTTGATCAGTATGGTGATATTAATTTAGTTAATACGAACGCGTCATCTACAAGTGAAATCATTTACGATTTAATCTCACATTTTAATGATGAAGCAATTGTTAATAAAGATATCGCGAGCGTTTTATATCTTGGTATCGTCGGTGATACTGGGCGATTCCTTTTTAACAATACCTCAGAACATACTATGGAAATTGCTGGAAAGTTAATTGGGCATGATATTGATCATAATGCGCTTTTAAATAAAATGATGGAGAAGGATCCAAAAATGTTGCCGTTTCAAGGTTATGTTTTACAACATTTCGAACTTATGGATGATGGATTCTGCCAAGTTAAAATAACTGAAGATGTATTGGAGCAATTCGGTATTCAGCCAAATGAAGCATCTCAGTTTGTTAATACAATTGCTGACATCAAAGGTTTGAAAATATGGGTGTTTGCAGTTGATGAGGGTAGTGAAATAAGATGTCGCTTACGCTCTAAAGGGCAATTGATTATTAATGATATTGCGCAAGATTTTGGTGGCGGTGGTCATCCGAATGCGTCAGGAGTTTCAGTGGACAGCTGGGATGAATTTGAGCAACTTGCTACAGCTTTACGCACAAAACTTAACTAATAGAAAGGAGCCATTCAATCATGGTGGCATATTTAAATATTCATACGGCTTATGATTTGTTAAATTCAAGCTTAAAAATAGAAGATGCCGTAAGACTTGCTGTGTCTGAAAATGTTGATGCACTTGCCATAACTGACACCAATGCATTGTATGGCTTTCCTAAATTTTATGATGCATGTATAGCAAATAACATTAAACCGATTTTTGGTATGACAATATATGTGACAAATGGATTAAATACAGTCGAAACAGTTGTTCTAGCTAAAAATAATGATGGATTAAAAGATTTGTATCAACTATCATCGGAAATAAAAATGAATGCATTAGAACATGTGTCGTTTGAATTATTAAAACGATTTTCTAACAATATGATTATCATTTTTAAAAAAGTCGGTGATCAACATCGTGATATTGTACAAGTGTTTGAAACCCATAATGACACATATATGGACCACCTTAGTATTTCGATTCAAGGTAGAAAACATGTTTGGATTCAAGATGTTTGTTACCAAACACGTCAAGATGCCGATACGATTTCTGCATTAGCAGCTATTAGAGACAATACAAAATTAGACTTAATTCATGATCAAGAAGATTTTGGTGCACATTTTTTAACTGAAAAGGAAGTTAATCAATTAGATATTAACCAAGAATATTTAACGCAGGTTGATGTTATAGCTCAAAAGTGTAATGCAGAATTAAAATATCATCAATCTCTACTTCCTCAATATGAGACACCTAATGATGAATCAGCTAAAAAATATTTGTGGCGTGTCTTAGTTACACAATTAAAAAAATTAGAACTTAATTATGACGTCTATTTAGAGCGATTGAAATATGAGTATAAAGTTATTACTAATATGGGTTTTGAAGATTATTTCTTAATAGTAAGTGATTTAATCCATTATGCGAAAACGAATGATGTGATGGTAGGTCCTGGTCGTGGTTCTTCAGCTGGCTCACTGGTCAGTTATTTATTGGGAATTACAACGATTGATCCTATTAAATTCAATCTATTATTTGAACGTTTTTTAAACCCAGAACGTGTAACAATGCCTGATATTGATATTGACTTTGAAGATACACGCCGAGAAAGGGTCATTCAGTACGTCCAAGAAAAATATGGCGAGCTACATGTATCTGGAATTGTGACTTTCGGTCATCTGCTTGCAAGAGCAGTTGCTAGAGATGTTGGAAGAATTATGGGGTTTGATGAAGTTACATTAAATGAAATTTCAAGTTTAATCCCACATAAATTAGGAATTACACTTGATGAAGCATATCAAATTGACGATTTTAAAAAGTTTGTACATCGAAACCATCGACATGAACGCTGGTTCAGTATTTGTAAAAAGTTAGAAGGTTTACCAAGACATACATCTACACATGCGGCAGGAATTATTATTAATGACCATCCATTATATGAATATGCCCCTTTAACGAAAGGGGATACAGGATTATTAACGCAATGGACAATGACTGAAGCCGAACGTATTGGGTTATTAAAAATAGATTTTCTAGGGTTGAGAAACTTATCGATTATTCATCAAATCTTAACACAAGTCAAAAAAGATTTAGGTATTAATATTGATATCGAAAAGATTCCGTTTGATGATCAAAAAGTGTTTGAATTGTTGTCGCAAGGAGATACGACTGGCATATTCCAATTAGAGTCTGACGGTGTAAGAAGTGTATTAAAAAAATTAAAGCCGGAACACTTTGAAGATATTGTTGCTGTAACTTCTTTGTATAGACCAGGTCCAATGGAAGAAATTCCAACTTACATTACAAGAAGACATGATCCAAGCAAAGTTCAATATTTACATCCACATTTAGAACCTATATTAAAAAATACTTACGGTGTTATTATTTATCAAGAGCAAATTATGCAAATAGCGAGCACATTTGCAAACTTCAGTTATGGTGAAGCGGATATTTTAAGAAGAGCAATGAGTAAAAAAAATAGAGCTGTTCTTGAAAGTGAGCGTCAACATTTTATAGAAGGTGCAAAGCAAAATGGTTATCACGAAGACATTAGTAAGCAAATATTTGATTTGATTCTGAAATTTGCAGATTATGGTTTTCCTAGAGCACATGCTGTCAGCTATTCTAAAATTGCATACATTATGAGCTTTTTAAAAGTCCATTATCCAAATTATTTTTACGCAAATATTTTAAGTAATGTTATTGGAAGTGAGAAGAAAACTGCTCAAATGATAGAAGAAGCAAAAAAACAAGGTATCACTATATTGCCACCGAACATTAACGAAAGTCATTGGTTTTATAAACCTTCCCAAGAAGGCATTTATTTATCAATTGGTACAATTAAAGGTGTTGGTTATCAAAGTGTGAAAGTGATTGTTGATGAACGTTATCAGAACGGCAAATTTAAAGATTTCTTTGATTTTGCTAGACGTATACCGAAGAGAGTCAAAACGAGAAAGTTACTTGAAGCACTGATTTTAGTGGGAGCGTTTGATGCTTTTGGTAAAACACGTTCAACGTTGTTGCAAGCTATTGATCAAGTGTTGGATGGCGATTTAAACATTGAACAAGATGGTTTTTTATTTGATATTTTAACGCCAAAACAGATGTATGAAGATAAAGAAGAATTGCCTGATGCACTTATTAGTCAGTACGAAAAAGAATATTTAGGATTTTATGTTTCGCAACACCCAGTAGATAAAAAGTTTGTTGCCAAACAATATTTAACGATATTTAAATTGAGTAACGCGCAGAATAATAAACCTATATTAGTACAGTTTGATAAAGTTAAACAAATTCGAACTAAAAATGGTCAAAATATGGCATTCGTCACATTAAATGATGGCATTGAAACTTTAGATGGTGTGATTTTCCCTAATCAGTTTAAAAAGTACGAAGAGTTGTTATCACATAATGACTTGTTTATAGTTAGCGGGAAATTTGACCATAGAAAGCAACAACGGCAACTAATTATAAATGAGATTCAAACATTAGCCACTTTTGAAGAACAAAAATTAGCATTTGCCAAACAAATTATAATTAGAAATAAATCACAAATAGATATGTTTGAAGAGATGATTAAAGCTACGAAAGAGAATGCTAATGATGTTATGTTATCCTTTTATGATGAAACGATTAAACAAATGACTACTTTAGGCTATATTAATCAAAAAGATAGTATGTTTAATAATTTTATACAATCCTTTAACCCTAGTGATATTAGGCTTATATAACTTTTATCAACTAATAAATTATGATATAGTAAACTGATGGTTAGATATTTTTTAACCATCAGTTTGCGTTTATATTAGTTTTTTATGCTTATTATTTTTATGAGTTTCACTTTACATTATTGATTAATCCATAAGAATAATTAGCACAAAAAGCAGTATACATAAATTGAGTAAAGAATTTTGTCGATATATCGTGCGGAAAAATAATAACTTTTTGATATATTGGTTTTTGCTATCCATTATAATAATTAAAGGTATATCTTTAGATAGTATGGTTTAATGTATCTTTATAAATATTATTTTATTATCGTTTATCGCTATTTGTGTTACATAATCAAAACCATAAATTCTTACTCATTCAGATTTACCCAATATTTTTACTTTTATAATGTAATGCGTTTTATCCAAGTTATTTTTTAAAAATAAATATTGAATTAGGGGCTGATTTCATGTCATTAAGAGATGAAGCATTGGAAATGCACAAACGTAATCAAGGTAAATTAGAAGTTAAACCAAATGTAAAAGTTACTAATAAAGAGGAATTAAGTTTAGCATACTCACCTGGCGTTGCTGAACCGTGTAAAGATATTTATGAAGATAAAAGAAAAGTATATGATTACACAATTAAAGGAAATACAGTTGCAGTTATTACTGATGGAACAGCGGTATTAGGTTTAGGTAACATTGGACCTGAAGCAAGTATTCCTGTAATGGAAGGTAAAGCAGTATTATTCAAAAGCTTCGCTGGTATCAATGGGGTGCCTATTGCGTTAAATACAACTGATACCGAAGAAATCATTAAAACAGTTAAGTTGTTAGAACCTAATTATGGTGGTATTAATTTAGAGGATATTTCGGCACCACGTTGTTTTGAAATTGAAGAACGATTGAAAAAAGAAACTAATATTCCGGTATTCCATGACGATCAACATGGTACAGCAATTGTAACAATGGCAGGTTTGGTAAATGCATTGAGAGTTGTTAACAAAGATATTGCTAAAATAAAAGTTGTACTAAATGGTGCTGGTGCAGCAGGAATAGCCATTGTTAAATTACTATACGCGTATGGTGTAAGAAATATGGTTATGTGTGACTCAAGAGGCGCAATTTTTGAAGGACGTTCATATGGTATGAATCCTACGAAAGATGTTGTAGCTAAATGGACAAATAAAGATAAGATTGAAGGGTCTTTAGAAGAAGTCGTAAAAGACGCAGATGTATTTATCGGAGTTTCTGTAGCTAATGCGCTGTCACAAGATATGGTTAAGAGTATGGCAGATAATCCAATTATATTTGCAATGGCTAATCCAAATCCTGAAATAATACCTGATGATGCCAAAGCGGCAGGTGCACGAGTTGTTGGTACAGGACGTTCAGACTATCCTAACCAAATTAATAATGTATTAGCTTTCCCTGGTATTTTTAGAGGTGCATTAGAGGTTGAAGCTACACATATAAATGAAGAAATGAAAAAGGCAGCTGTAGAAGCGATTGCTGATTTAATCGATAGTTCTGAATTAAATGAAGACTACTGTATCCCAGGACCGTTTGATAAACGTGTAGCGCCATCAGTTGCTCGTAATGTTGCTAAAGCGGCAATGGAATCTGGAGTAGCTAGGATTGAAGTTGATCCGCAAGATGTGTATGATAAAACAATGAAACTTACAGATTTACAATAAAAATAATTAACGTTTAATTAAATTGCTTAAAAGTTAGCAATAAAGAGTCATTAAAATGATGAAAATGAAAGTTTATGATAAACATTCAACAGTCAAACGAATATAAATCAAATAAATTTAAACCCGTTTTTAACTGGTCAAGTTCAGTTTAAGGCTCTAAATGGTTAGAACAGAGGTTATTTGGAGGTTTTCCTATGTTTAAAGATTTTTTTAATCGAACAAAGAAAAAGAAATATCTTACAGTACAAGACTCTAAAAATAATGATGTGCCTGCAGGTATTATGACTAAGTGTCCAAAGTGTAAGAAAATTATGTACACAAAAGAATTAGCTGAAAATTTAAATGTGTGCTTTAATTGTGATCATCATATTGCTTTAACTGCGTATAAACGTATAGAAGCAATTTCTGATGAAGGATCATTTACAGAATTCGATAAGGGAATGACCTCTGCGAATCCATTAGATTTTCCAAGTTATTTAGAAAAAATTGAAAAGGACCAACAAAAGACAGGTCTTAAAGAAGCAGTTGTGACTGGTACAGCGCAACTAGATGGTATGAAATTTGGCGTTGCTGTCATGGATTCACGTTTTAGAATGGGAAGTATGGGATCGGTTATCGGTGAAAAGATATGTCGCATCATTGATTACTGCACTGAGAACCGTTTACCATTTATTCTTTTCTCTGCAAGTGGTGGTGCACGTATGCAAGAAGGTATTATTTCCTTGATGCAAATGGGTAAAACCAGTGTATCTTTAAAACGTCATTCTGACGCTGGACTATTATATATATCATATTTAACACATCCAACTACTGGTGGTGTATCTGCAAGTTTTGCATCAGTTGGTGATATAAATTTAAGTGAGCCAAAAGCGTTGATAGGTTTTGCAGGTCGTCGAGTTATTGAACAGACAATAAACGAAAAATTGCCAGATGATTTCCAAACTGCAGAATTTTTATTAGAGCATGGACAATTGGATAAAGTTGTACATCGTAATGATATGCGTCAAACATTGTCTGAAATTCTAAAAATCCATCAAGAGGTGACTAAATAATGTTAGATTTTGAAAAACCACTTTTTGAAATTCGAAATAAAATTGAATCTTTAAAAGAATCTCAAGATAAAAATGATGTGGATTTACAAGAAGAAATTGACATGCTTGAAGCGTCATTGGAACGAGAAACTAAAAAAATATATACAAATCTAAAACCATGGGATCGTGTGCAAATTGCGCGTTTGCAAGAAAGACCTACGACCCTAGATTATATTCCATATATCTTTGATTCGTTTATGGAACTACATGGTGATCGTAATTTTAGAGATGATCCAGCAATGATTGGTGGTATTGGCTTTTTAAATGGTCGTGCTGTTACAGTTATTGGACAACAACGTGGAAAAGATACAAAAGATAATATTTATCGAAATTTTGGTATGGCGCATCCAGAAGGTTATCGAAAAGCATTACGTTTAATGAAACAAGCTGAAAAATTCAATCGTCCTATCTTTACATTTATAGATACAAAAGGTGCATATCCTGGTAAAGCTGCTGAAGAACGTGGACAAAGTGAATCTATCGCAACAAATTTGATTGAGATGGCTTCATTAAAAGTACCAGTTATTGCGATTGTTATTGGTGAAGGTGGCAGTGGAGGTGCCCTAGGTATTGGTATTGCCAATAAAGTATTGATGTTAGAGAATAGTACTTACTCTGTTATATCTCCTGAAGGTGCAGCGGCATTATTATGGAAAGACAGTAATTTGGCTAAAATTGCAGCTGAAACAATGAAAATTACTGCTCATGATATTAAGCAATTAGGTATTATAGATGATGTCATTTCTGAACCACTTGGCGGTGCACATAAAGATGTTGAACAGCAAGCTTTAGCTATTAAATCAGCGTTTGTTGCACAGTTAGATTCACTTGAGTCATTATCACGTGATGAAATTGCTAATGATCGCTTTGAAAAATTCAGAAATATCGGTTCTTATATAGAATAATCAACTTGAGCATTTTTATGTTAAATCGATACTGGGTTTTACCATAAATTGAAGTACATTAAAACAATAATTTAATATTTAGATACTGAATTTTAACTAAGATTAGTAGTCAAAATTGTGGCTACTAATCTTTTTTTAATTAAGTTAAAATAAAATTCAATATTTAAAACGTTTACATCAATTCAATACATTAGTTTTGATGGAATGACATATCAATTTGTGGTAATTTAGAGTTAAAGATAAATCAGTTATAGAAAGGTATGTCGTCATGAAGAAAATTGCAGTTTTAACTAGTGGTGGAGATTCACCTGGAATGAATGCTGCCGTAAGAGCAGTTGTTCGTACAGCAATTTACAATGAAATTGAAGTTTATGGTGTGTATCATGGTTACCAAGGATTGTTAAATGATGATATTCATAAACTTGAATTAGGGTCAGTTGGGGATACGATTCAGCGTGGAGGTACATTCTTGTATTCAGCAAGATGTCCAGAGTTTAAGGAGCAAGAAGTACGTAAAGTTGCAATCGAAAACTTACGTAAAAGAGGGATTGAGGGCCTTGTAGTTATTGGTGGTGACGGTAGTTATCGCGGTGCACAACGCATCAGTGAGGAATGCAAAGAAATTCAAACTATCGGTATTCCTGGTACGATTGACAATGATATCAATGGTACTGATTTTACAATTGGATTTGACACAGCATTAAATACGATTATTGGCTTAGTCGACAAAATTAGAGACACTGCGTCAAGTCACGCACGAACATTTATCATTGAAGCAATGGGCCGTGATTGTGGAGATCTAGCATTATGGGCTGGATTATCAGTTGGTGCTGAGACAATTGTAGTTCCAGAAGTGAAAACAGATATTAAAGAAATAGCTGATAAAATTGAACAAGGTATTAAACGTGGTAAGAAACACTCAATCGTTCTTGTAGCAGAAGGTTGTATGACTGCGCAAGATTGTCAAAAAGAATTATCACAATACATCAATGTTGATAATAGAGTGTCTGTGTTAGGTCACGTTCAACGTGGTGGTAGCCCAACAGGTGCGGATAGAGTTTTAGCATCACGTTTAGGTGGATATGCGGTAGACTTATTAATGCAAGGTGAAACAGCTAAGGGTGTTGGAATTAAGAACAATAAAATTGTAGCAACATCTTTTGATGAAATTTTTGATGGTAAAGATCATAAATTTGATTATAGTCTATATGAACTTGCTAACAAGTTATCTATATAAGATTTCAGGAGGAATTATAAAATGAGAAAAACTAAAATTGTATGTACAATTGGACCAGCTTCAGAATCAGAAGAAATGATTGAGAAATTAATCAATGCTGGTATGAACGTTGCACGATTAAACTTTTCACATGGTAGTCATGAAGAGCATAAAGGTAGAATTGATACAATTCGTAAAGTAGCTAAAAGATTAGACAAAATTGTAGCAATTTTATTAGATACAAAAGGTCCAGAAATTCGTACGCATAATATGAAAGACGGTATCATTGAACTTGAACGTGGTAACGAAGTTATTGTTAGCATGAATGAAGTTGAAGGAACACCTGAAAAGTTCTCAGTAACATATGAAAACTTAATTAACGATGTTCAAGTAGGTTCATACATTTTACTTGATGATGGCTTAATTGAATTACAAGTTAAAGATATTGACCATGCTAAAAAAGAAGTTAAATGTGATATTTTAAACTCTGGTGAGCTTAAAAACAAAAAAGGTGTTAACTTACCTGGCGTAAGAGTAAGTTTACCTGGTATTACAGAAAAAGATGCTGAAGATATCCGTTTCGGTATTAAAGAAAATGTTGACTTCATTGCAGCAAGTTTCGTACGTCGTCCTAGTGATGTTTTAGAAATTCGTGAAATTTTAGAAGAACAAAAAGCTAACATTTCAGTATTCCCTAAAATTGAAAACCAAGAAGGTATTGATAATATTGCGGAAATTCTTGAAGTGTCTGATGGTTTAATGGTTGCACGTGGTGACATGGGTGTTGAAATTCCACCTGAAAAAGTACCAATGGTTCAAAAAGATTTAATCAGACAATGTAACAAATTAGGTAAACCAGTTATTACAGCTACACAAATGTTAGATTCTATGCAACGTAACCCACGTGCTACACGTGCAGAAGCTAGTGACGTTGCCAACGCAATCTATGATGGTACAGATGCAGTAATGTTATCTGGTGAAACTGCTGCTGGTTTATATCCTGAAGAAGCTGTTAAAACAATGAGGAATATTGCTGTATCAGCTGAAGCAGCCCAAGATTACAAAAAGTTATTGTCAGATCGTACTAAATTAGTTGAAACTTCATTAGTGAATGCTATCGGTATTTCGGTTGCACATACAGCTTTAAACTTAAATGTTAAAGCAATTGTAGCTGCTACTGAAAGTGGTTCAACGGCACGTACTATCTCTAAATATCGTCCACATTCAGACATTATTGCGGTGACTCCAAGTGAAGAAACTGCACGTCAATGTTCAATTGTTTGGGGAGTTCAACCTGTAGTTAAAAAAGGACGTAAGAGTACAGATGCATTGTTAAACAATGCAGTTGCAACAGCTGTTGAAACTGGTAGAGTATCTAATGGTGATTTAATCATTATTACTGCTGGTGTACCAACTGGTGAAACTGGAACTACTAATATGATGAAAATCCACCTAGTTGGTGACGAAATTGCTAATGGTCAAGGTATTGGACGTGGATCAGTTGTTGGTACTACGTTAGTTGCTGAAACTGTTAAAGATTTAGAAGGTAAAGATTTATCTGACAAAGTTATCGTTACTAACTCAATCGATGAAACGTTTGTACCTTATGTAGAAAAAGCTTTAGGCTTAATTACAGAAGAAAATGGTATTACATCACCAAGTGCAATTGTTGGTTTAGAAAAAGGTATTCCAACAGTTGTAGGTGTAGAAAAAGCTGTTAAAAACATAAGCAATAACATGTTAGTTACGATTGATGCTGCTCAAGGTAAAATCTTTGAAGGATATGCAAACGTACTATAATTTATAAAAAAACGTCTTTCCATTTATCAACAATGGAAAGGCGTTTTTTGGTTCATCTGGTATTTTATGACGTAATTAATAGGTTATTTGATAATGATAGTGTATGAATGGCAATCTATATAAATATTTATATCTTTTATACATGTACATTATCACCTTCAAACTTTCACTCATATTACTTTGGAAATTTATTATAAAATAGAAGTATGGATGTATTTCTGAAATGATACATTATTAAATAGATGAGAAAGTAAAAGTTTTGAGCCAAGTACGCAATTTAATATTATAAGTTGCATATAAAAACCCCTGTTGAACTTTAGTATATTCAACAGGGGTAAAACTTGTTGTTATTTATTTGATTTAGCAGCGATACGTTTATATCTTAAGTACATAAATGCTAAAAGTATAAACCAAATCGGAATAAAATAAATTGCACGTCTTGTATCAACATTAATAAATAATAACCCGAACACAAAAATGAAGAATACAAATATTAAGTAGCCCATATATTTGCCACCTAATAGTTTGTACGTAGCATTTTTATGTAGATCTGGGTTTTTACGACTATAATTGATATATGCAATGATAATCAGACCCCATACAACTAAAAATAACACTGTAGAGATGGTAGTCACATACGTAAATACTTTTGTCGCATCTGGGAAAATATAGTTTAGTAATGCTGCCACAAGTAATAATGCTGATGAAGCAAAGATTGCAACATGTGGAACGCCATATTTATTCGTCTTAGAAAAGTTCGGAGGTGCTTGTTGTTGACTTGATAAACCGAAAAGCATACGGCTATTTGAGAATATACCACTGTTACATGATGAAGCAGCAGCGGTTAATACTACAAAATTAATCAAGCCCGCAGCAAACGGAATTCCGATCAATGCGAATAATTTTACGAATGGACTGTTATCAGGATCAACTTGCTGCCAAGGGATAATAGACATGATAACCGCTAACGCACCAACGTAAAATATTAAAATTCTAATGGGTACACTGTTAATTGCTTTTGGAATTGTTTTAACTGGATCTTTTGTTTCCCCAGCTGTAACACCAATCATTTCAATTCCTACAAATGAGAATAATGCCATTTGGAAAGACATAAAGAATCCAGAAGCACCTTTAGCGAATATGCCGTGTTCATATAAATTTGTGAAACTGGCATGCCCGAATTGAGTTTTAAATGCAAATAGAATCATGACGAAACCAACTACTATTAAACCAATAATTGTCGCTATTTTAATGATAGAGAACCAAAATTCTAATTCTCCGAAAAGTCTTGCGCTAAGTAGGTTGAATGACATTAATAACAGTACACAAAATAGTGCACTTATCCAGTTTGGAATTTCTGGGAACCAAAAGCTAACATATTTTGCCACAGCCGTTACTTCAGCCATACCTGTAATAATCCAACAGAACCAGTATGTCCATCCGGTAACAAATCCTGCAAAAGGCCCAATATATGTATTGGTTACATCTGCGAAAGATTTAAATTCAGTATTCTGTATAATGATTTCTCCTAAACCTCGCATAAACATAAATAACATAAATCCTATAATGATGTATGTTAATAGAATTGAAGGGCCGGTTAATGCAATCGTTTGACCAGCACCTAAGAATAAGCCTGTACCAATTGCACCGCCAATTGCAATTAATTGTATGTGGCGATTGCTCAGTTCCCTTTGTAATTTTTCAGCCATAATACATCTCCCTTAAATATAGATATGTTTATTATGCACTTATATTGAGATATATACAATTATTTTCGGTAAAAATGTGTAAAATTCCATGTTAATATACTTTGGTTTTTATAATCATATATAATAACCAATTGAAAATTTAATTCTATTGTAAAATTCATGGATTATTCACATCTTGAAAAAGCTTTAATGGTGCTATTTGTGGCTATTCTGTGACATTTACATAGATTTACAAAAAAATTGTTGCACATATAATGCCAGTTTTTATATTTCACAAACGAAATGCGTTTAGCTATAATATTAGTTGAAAGCCATTTCATAAAGAAACAGTAAAGGGGAAATTTATCATGGCAGAATTACAAAGAGGTTTAGAAGGGGTTATCGCAGCGGAGACTAAAATAAGTTCAATTATTGAAAGTCAATTGACTTATGCCGGCTATGATATTGATGATCTAGCTGAAAATGCGCAATTTGAAGAAGTTATTTTCCTATTATGGAACTATAGATTGCCAAACGAAGAAGAGCTTGCTCATCTAAAAGGGAAATTAAATCAATACATGACATTAAATCCTCGTGTGTATACACATTTTGAGGAGTATGTTACAGATCACGTGCATCCAATGACAGCATTACGTACGTCATTATCATATATTGCACATTTCGATCCTGATGCTGAAAATGAATCAGATGAAAATCGTTATGAAAGAGCAATGCGTATACAGGCTAAAGTAGCATCATTAGTTACAGCGTTTGCTCGAGTAAGACAAGATAAAGAACCACTTAAGCCTAATCCTGACTTAAGTTATGCGGCAAACTTCCTATATATGTTACGTGGGGAATTACCAACAGATATAGAAGTAGAAGCCTTCAATAAAGCACTTATTTTACACGCTGATCATGAGTTGAACGCATCTGCATTTACAGCACGTTGTGCGGTATCATCATTGTCAGATATGTACTCAGGTATTGTAGCAGCTGTAGGTTCTCTGAAAGGGCCATTACATGGTGGTGCAAACGAACAAGTTATGACGATGTTATCTGAGATTGGGTCAATTGAAAATGTTGATGCTTACTTAGATGAAAAATTTGCTAATAAAGATAAAGTAATGGGCTTCGGTCATCGTGTATATAAAGATGGTGATCCTAGAGCGAAATATTTAAGAGAAATGAGCCGTCAAATTACGAAAGACGCTGGTCGTGAAGAATTATTTGAAATGTCAGTGAAAATGGAAAAACGTATGGCAGAAGAAAAAGGATTAATTCCTAATGTTGATTTTTATAGTGCGAGTGTTTATCACTGTATGGAAATACCTCATGACTTATTCACGCCAATCTTTGCTGTAAGTCGTTCTGCAGGATGGATTGCTCATATTTTAGAACAATATAAAGATAATAGAATTATGCGTCCTAGAGCGAAATATATTGGCGAAACGAATCGTAAGTATATCCCGCTTGAAGAAAGAAAATAATCAATACAAATTAAAAATGAAGATGTAAAATTTGGAGGTAAAATAACTATGACTGCAGAAAAAATTACTCAAGGAACTGAAGGATTAAACGTACCTAATGAACCAATTATCCCATTTATTATCGGTGATGGAATTGGACCGGATATTTGGAAGGCAGCAAGCCGAGTTATAGATGCTGCTGTTGAGAAAGCCTATAATGGCGAAAAACGCATTGAATGGAAAGAAGTGCTAGCTGGCCAAAAAGCATTTGATACAACTG
This sequence comes from Staphylococcus sp. EG-SA-15, assembly GCF_017151895.1. NCBI lineage: Bacteria > Bacillati > Bacillota > Bacilli > Caryophanales > Staphylococcaceae > Staphylococcus > Staphylococcus sp. EG-SA-15. The sequence continues at coordinate 36,440 of NZ_JACVZN010000012.1, forward strand.
GTGAATGGTTACCTCAAGAAACACTTGATACAATTAAAGAATATTTAATTGCTGTTAAAGGACCTTTAACAACACCAATTGGTGGTGGTATTAGATCATTAAATGTGGCTTTACGCCAAGAATTAGATTTATTTACTTGTTTAAGACCGGTACGTTGGTTTAAAGGAGTACCATCACCTGTTAAACGTCCACAAGATGTTGATATGGTTATTTTCCGTGAAAATACTGAAGACATTTATGCTGGTATTGAATTTAAAGAAGGTACAACAGAAGTTAAAAAGGTAATTGACTTCTTACAAAACGAAATGGGTGCGACAAACATTCGATTCCCAGAAACTTCAGGTATTGGTATTAAACCAGTTTCTAAAGAAGGAACTGAGCGATTAGTTAGAGCAGCTATACAATATGCTATCGATAATAACCGTAAATCAGTTACTTTAGTTCATAAAGGTAATATTATGAAATTTACAGAAGGCTCATTTAAGCAGTGGGGTTACGATTTAGCATTATCTGAATTTGGTGATCAAGTATTCACTTGGCAACAATATGACGAAATTGTTGAAAAAGAAGGCAGAGATGCTGCTAATGCTGCTCAAGAAAAAGCTGAAAAAGAAGGCAAGATTATCATTAAAGATTCTATTGCTGACATTTTCTTACAACAAATTTTAACTCGTCCAGCTGAGCATGATGTTGTAGCAACTATGAACTTGAATGGTGACTATATTTCAGATGCTTTAGCTGCACAAGTTGGTGGTATTGGTATTGCGCCAGGTGCAAACATTAATTATGAAACAGGTCATGCTATTTTTGAAGCAACACATGGTACAGCTCCAAAATATGCAGGTTTAAATAAAGTGAATCCATCTTCAGTAATTTTAAGTTCTGTATTAATGTTAGAACATTTAGGATGGCAAGAAGCGGCAGATAAGATTACAGATTCAATTGAAGATACAATTGCTTCAAAAGTTGTTACTTATGACTTTGCCCGTTTAATGGATGGTGCTGAAGAAGTTTCTACATCAGCATTTGCAGATGAATTGATTAAAAATTTAAAATAAGCAAAATAAAATTAGGTGAGTCTAGCAACTTTAATTGCTAGGTTCGCCTTTTTAAATGAATTGAAGTTGGCAACAGGATAGAAATAATAAAGAGTCACCAATGATTGATTATGTAGTGTTTCTTACACATTAGACAAAGCGAATATGTACATAAGCTTAGGAATAAATGAGTAAAACTCATGCATAGGTAGTGGGATAGAAATGCTATTTTTACAAAATTTATTTCGTTGTCCCAGAGTAAGTCATGCAAATGATAGAAGGAAATATAAGAAGTATTTTATTTATATGTAAAGTAATGTAAAAAATGTGTAAAGATAATGTGTAGGATGTTATTTTTATAAATAGTTCGGTTATAATGTAAATATAATTATAAGTTAGGGAGGCATACCATGTCGCAAAAAGTGTTGGTAGTAGATGACGAACATTCAATCGTAACATTACTTAAATATAACTTAGAAACAGCTGGTTATGAAGTTGTTGTCGCATTTGATGGTGATGAGGCTTTAGAAAAGGTAGAAAGTGAACAGCCAGATTTAATTATTTTAGATGTTATGCTACCTAAAAAAGATGGCATTGACGTATGTAAGACTGTAAGAACAAATAAAAATTTAGTCCCTATATTAATGTTAACGGCGAAAAATGATGAATTTGATCGGGTATTAGGTTTAGAATTAGGTGCCGATGACTATATGACTAAGCCTTTTTCACCTAGAGAAGTTGTTGCCCGTGTGAAAGCCATTTTAAGACGTTCTCAATTTGTAAAAGAAGTAGAAGAGATTGATGATGATATTACCATCGGATCGATACGTATTAGACCCGATTATTTTGAAGTATATAAGCATAATGAGTTATTGGAGCTAACACCGAAAGAATTTGAACTCTTGCTTTATTTGATAGAAAGACAAGGCAGAGTCATTACGAGAGAACATATGTTAAATACGGTATGGAATTATGAATTTGCAGGAGACTCAAGAATTGTTGATGTACATATCAGTCATTTAAGAGATAAATTAGAAGATAATCCCAAGAAGCCACAACTTATTAAAACTGTGCGTGGCTTAGGCTATAAATTGGAAAGACCTAAAGAACAATGATGAAGTTTCACCACCGCTTAATGTTATTGATAAGCAGTATATTAATTATCAGTTTTGTTACATTAGGCATTATTATTCACGCTTCCATCACATATGTTTTATCAGAAAAACACGAACAAGCTCTAGCAACAGATGCAAGATCATATATTTATTTAGTCCAAGATAATGAGATTGATAAAGTTAAAGAAATTGTAAAACAGCAAAATATAGATTTATTGATAACTAAACATGATAAAAAGGTGTTTAGTAGTGGCAAACTGAAAGCTATCCCAAATAGTGATAGCTATATTCAAAAAAGGGACGTTTTTATTTTTAATAAGAAGGTTAACGGTTATCATGTATGGATTAAAGGTTACAATAACGATATTACAGAAATGCATTGGACGTTGTGGAAATATCTTATTTTGACATGTTTAGTTGTACTCATTTGTCTGTATTTTGCAAGCCGTAGTTTTAAGCGTACATTAATCCGTCCCATTCAAGAAGTTACTTATGCAACACAATTGTTGGCAAATGGTTATTATCACATACGTGTACCTGAAAGTAATGTTGTAGAAACTAAAGCGCTTTTTGTGTCTACCAATGATTTAGCACGACGCCTTCAAAAGCTTAATAATGAGCAAAAAATTCAATCCAACCGTTTAAAAACAACGATTGAAAATATTCCAAGTGCTATTTTAATGATAGATCGAAATGGAAAAATCGTTGTTGCAAATAAAGCGTATTATGAACAGTTCAACATCTCGCATAATATTGAACAAGTAGGCTATCACGGCTATGTTAATACTGAAATTGAGCAATTAATTTTAGAAAGTTTTAAAGTTGAAAAACCTATTTATGAACAATTGGAAGTTGCAATAAACCAAGTCCATGCCAAGTACTTTGATATTTCATGCGTTCCGATTTTAACTAGGTCTCAAAAAAGTTTGCAAGGGATTTTAGTTGTGATGCATGACATAACAAATCTGAAACAACTTGAAAATCTAAGACGTGAATTTGTAGCAAATGTTTCACATGAATTAAAAACACCTATTACTTCAATTAAGGGGTTTGCTGAAACGCTTATTGATGGTGCAAAAAATGATGCGGAATCATTAGACATGTTTTTAAACATAATTTTAAAAGAATCAAATCGAATAGAATCTTTAGTAACAGATTTGTTAGATTTATCGCATATTGAGCAACATACCGAGTTAGATACAGACTATATGAATTTATCAGATTTAACGCGGCGTATTATTGATAATATGATGACTCAAGCCAATCAAAAAAATATTTCCATTCATACTGATATTGAAAAAGATGTCATTGTTAAAGCACAAGAAAGTAAAATTGCTCAAGTTATCACGAATTTGTTAACGAATGCAATTAACTATTCTTATGAAGATGGAGATATTAACGTTCGTGTGTATCGAGATGACTTTCGTGTCATTTTCGAAGTACAAGATTTTGGTATAGGTATTAAATTAGAAGACCAACAACGTATTTTTGAAAGATTTTATAGAGTAGATAAAGCACGAAGTAGAGATTCTGGTGGGACAGGTCTTGGATTATCAATTACAAAGCATATAGTAGAGGCCCACCAAGGCAATATTGAAGTGAATAGTCAAGTTGGCAAAGGCTCAACGTTCAAAGTTATTCTAAAAGATTATAAAGAATAAAAATTAAAGTGGTAACAGCGCGTGTATTTTTCACGAAGTTGTTGCTGCTTTTTTATTTCGTTCAAATCTCTATTGGTATTAAATTAGAGTTAATGAAGTGGAATAAATTCGGTTGTCAATTTTGTCATTTGCATATGTCGATTTGTAAGTTATAAGTAATAGATTGTTGTGAATCAAGCAATTTTATAATATATTTATTATAATAAAGAAATTTTAGTAACGCGCTTAAAATAGATGCTTAATTAAAAAGTAATAAGTTTTATTTGAACGGAAATAAATCTTAATTTAAACACTTGAATAGACAAGTGTAATCATTCGTCATAGAAAAAGACGAGGGGCGATTTAGATAAATTGTTGAAAGTAATATTAAATACCTTGTTTATCTAATTTGATTGAGGAAACATGCATAGGTGAAAATTAGAAATACATTAAAAATATTGAATTAATTTTTCGACCTACAAGTTGAGGAAAATTTAACTAGATTTGAGGATTAGCAAAGTGAAAACAATTCAATTACACAAGACAACTTTGATATTAATTGCGATATTATTGTTTTATACTTTTATGGGTATCTTACTACCACTCATGCACGATGATTTACAATGGTTTAGCAATTATAATACTGATATTTTAAAAGTAGGATTTGCATCACTTAATGGTCGCTATATCGGAAATATCTTTGAAATTATAGCTGTACATGTAAGCTGGTTACGTTGGCTTTCATATGGTCTCATTAGTATGGGCATCATTTGGATGATTATGCACATTACACGTTGTAAAGCGTGGACAAGCTATTATTTGTTAGCATTTTCTTTAATGTTAATTTTACCAAGTGCTATTTATGCAGATACATATGGCTGGTTTGCAGGATTTTATAATTATGCGACATCAACACTAATTTCACTCTTTATTATTTATTATTGTATTAATGCAATTATATATAAAGAAAAGCAGCCGGTAAGTGTTACTGTACTATTCTATGTTTTATGCTTCTTCGGTCAATTATTTATGGAGAATGTGACATTATTCCACTGTATCATTTTAATTTTAGCTTTTCTATATGAATTTACTGCAAATCGAACACTTAATTATAAATTATTGTTTTCATTTATGATTGCTACTATAGGTACAATCATTATGTTTTCCAATCCAAATTATCGCAAAATTTTATTTGAAGGATCAGAATATCAACAAGTTTCAAATAATCAAGGTATCTTTTCAAAATTTGCAGAAATGATATCAACGTCACTTCCATATGGTGTCATTTTCAGTCAGATTATAATTTTAAGTATGATTGCAGCGCTTATTATTTATCTACTGCTTAGAAGTGATCGGTATGTACATTTAACAATATTAAAGCGTCGTATCATTATGATAGGATTTATCACTTTACCGCTTTATTATTTACTATTTTACAATCAGTTTTTATTAAATAAAAATACAGATATTGGATTGGTTGGTTTTGTGAACGTAATTGTATGTGGTTACTTTGCGTTTTCGATATTTGTAGGTATTTATTTGTCTATTAATGATCGTAAAACACAAATTACTTTATATTCCTTACTTATTGCAATATGTGTTTCGGCGTCGACACTAGTCATTGTTACTCCAATTGAACCAGGTAATTTTTTGATTGTTTATACGATACATGTAATCATTTTAATTATTTTATTAAAAGAATTTCGGAAATATAAGTCAATCAATGTTAATTTTATTAAAGGTGCATCACTAGTTTTAGCTGTTATATATCTTAGTGCATTTATTTATGTTCATTATGAACATGAAAAAAGAGTTCAGTTATTAAAACAACAAATTAAAGATCATCCACGACAAGAGGTTTATACAGTGGAATCATTGCCGTTTGAACATTATATGCATCATCCGTCACCAATCAATAAAAATTACCAAGAGTGGTTTAATAATTATGAAGAATTACCGAAAATGACCAAAGTTAAATATATTCCATTTGGTTCAGACGATTCATAACTTATTCTTACCTATAAAAATTTAAAATAGCAGCATAAAAATATTAAAAAGTAGACATAATCATGAAATGTTAATGTGCATCTCAAAAGTTGGACTTTTAACCTGACTTTATGGAGTGCTCATCAAGAACAATCATGATTATGTCTTTTTTATTTTTTAGCTAAGTCTATATAGGCACTTGTTTTATTTGAAATTAGGTCGTGTATAAATACTCTATGAGATAGTTTCTTTAATTACGACATCACAGTCGAATATGCTAAAATATATATAAATTAGTTCTGGAGGTTAAAATTGTGAATAAATTAGTATTAATCGATGGTAATAGCTTAAGTTTTAGAGCTTTTTATGCATTACCTTTGTTATCAAACAAAGCAGGCATTCATACCAATGCAGTATATGGTTTTGCAATGTTACTAGAGAAGATTTTAAAAGAAGAAAAGCCAAATCATTTTTTAGTAGCGTTTGATGCAGGTAAAACGACTTTCAGACATGAAAAATATAGTGAATATAAAGGTGGACGCCAGAAAACGCCGCCTGAACTAAGTGAGCAATTTCCTTATATTCGCCAATTATTAGATGCTTATCATATTAAACGTTATGAATTAGATAACTATGAGGCAGATGATATTATCGGAACTTTAAGTAAAGAAGCAGATAAAGCGGGCTTTCAGACAATTATTATTACGGGAGACCGAGATTTAACACAACTTGCAACGGATAATGTAACCATTTATTACACTAAAAAAGGTGTTACTGATGTTGATCATTATACACCTGACTTTATTGCGGAAAAATACAACGGGTTAACACCTAATCAAATTATTGATATGAAAGGATTAATGGGAGATACTTCTGATAATATACCAGGTGTTGCAGGTGTTGGAGAGAAAACAGCAATAAAATTGCTAAACCAATTTGACACAGTAGAAGGTGTCTATGAACATTTAGATGAAATTTCAGGTAAAAAGTTAAAAGAAAAACTTCAAAATAGCAAAGAAGATGCATTAATGAGTAAAGAATTAGCAACGATTAATGTAGATAGTCCGATTGAAGTAAAACTTGAAGATACGTTAATGACTCATCAAGATGAACAACAAGAAAAAATCGAATTGTTTAAGAAGTTAGAATTCAAACAATTGTTGGCTGACATTGATCAATCAGCAAGTGTTGAAGATGCAATAGAAAAGACATTTGAAATTGAAACGTCTTTTGATAATATTGATTTTACTTCATTGAAAGAAGCGGCCATCCATTTCGAATTAGACGGTGGTAACTATTTGCGAAATAATATTTTGAAATTCTCTTTATTTACAGGTGAGAAACATATTGTAATTAATGCGGATGACATAAATAATTATGCCGAACTAGTTTCATGGTTAGAAAATCCGAATACGAAAAAAGTAGTATATGATGCTAAAAAAACATATGTAGCATCACATAGATTGGGAATTGATATTCAAAATATTTCTTTCGATATTATGTTGGCCAGTTATATAATTGATCCATCGCGTACGATTAGTGATGTTCAATCAGTTGTTTCATTGTACGGTCAAAGTTTTGTGAAAGACGATGTGAGTATATATGGAAAAGGTAAGAAATTTAAGGTGCCTGAAGATGATGTTTTAAATCCATATGTTGCTTCTATTACTGATGCAATTTACTTTGCGAAACCAAATATGGATAAACAATTAGAAGAATACAATCAGGTAGAACTCTTAGCTGATTTAGAGCTACCGCTAGCTAAGATTTTAAGTGAAATGGAAGAAATTGGTATATTTACAGATGTTCATGATTTAGAAGAAATGGAAAAAGAAATTCAAGAAAAATTAGACGTCTTGATTCGAAATATCCATGATGCAGCTGGTGAAGATTTTAATATAAATTCTCCTAAGCAATTAGGTGTTGTATTGTTTGAGACATTACAATTACCTGTTATTAAAAAGACGAAAACAGGATATTCTACTGCTGTAGATGTCTTAGAGCAATTGCAAGGTGAACATCCTATCATTGATTATATTTTAGAATATCGTCAATTATCTAAGTTACAGTCTACTTATGTTGAAGGATTGCAAAAGGTAATTAGTGATGATCAACGTATCCATACACGTTTTAACCAAACTTTAGCGCAAACTGGACGTTTATCAAGTGTAGATCCTAATTTACAAAATATTCCGGTTAGACTTGAAGAAGGGCGTAAAATAAGAAAAGCCTTTAAACCAACTTCAAAAGATAGCGTTATATTATCAGCAGATTATTCTCAAATTGAATTGCGTGTATTAGCACACATTACACAAGATGAGAGTATGAAAGAAGCATTTATCAACGGCGATGATATTCATACAGCAACTGCTATGAAAGTATTTGGTGTAGAGGCTGATCAAGTCGATAGTTTAATGCGTCGTCAAGCAAAAGCGGTTAACTTTGGAATTGTTTATGGGATAAGTGATTATGGTTTAAGTCAAAGTTTAGGTATTACTCGTAAAAAAGCAAAAGCATTCATTGATGATTATTTAGCTAGTTTCCCAGGTGTAAAACAATATATGTCTGATATTGTAAAAGATGCCAAAGCTTTAGGTTATGTGGAAACATTGCTACATCGTCGACGCTATATTCCTGATATTACGAGTCGTAACTTTAATTTACGCGGCTTTGCTGAACGTACTGCTATGAATACGCCAATACAAGGCAGTGCTGCAGATATCATTAAACTGGCAATGGTTAAATTTGCACAAAAAATGAAAGAGACAACATATCAAGCTAAACTATTATTACAAGTACACGATGAATTAATTTTTGAAGTACCTAAGTCAGAAGTAGATTCATTTAGTGAATTTGTAGAAGAGATAATGGAAAATGCATTGCAATTAGATGTTCCATTAAAAGTAGACTCAAGTTATGGTGCAACTTGGTATGATGCAAAATAAAGTGAGGTTAATGGTATGCCCGAATTACCAGAAGTAGAACATGTAAAAAGAGGAATTGAACCCTACGTTATAAATCAAAAAATTGAACACGTTATATTTTCGGATAAAGTAATCGAAGGTAAAGCTCAAGGCAAGGAAACAATTATAAAAGGAATTGAATTAGATACTTTTAAAACTTTATCGGAAGGCTATACCATTACAAATGTAGAACGAAGAAGTAAATATATCGTTTTTCAGCTAGATAATAAACGAGAACAACGTACATTAATTAGTCATTTAGGTATGGCGGGTGGTTTTTTCATTGTAGATGAACTTGAAGATATTATGATACCTAATTATCGTAAGCATTGGCATGTTATTTTTGAGTTGTCAAATGACAAAAAGTTAATTTATTCAGATATACGTCGTTTTGGAGAAATTAGAAATGTTGCGTCTGTAGCATCTTATCCTTCATTTTTAGAAATAGCGCCTGAACCTTTTTCAAATGAAGCATTGACGTATTATTTAAATCGAATTCATCAACAGTCTAATAAGAATAAACCAATCAAACAAGTGATTTTGGATCATAAAGTAATCGCAGGTTGTGGAAATATTTACGCATGTGAAGCGTTGTTTCGTGCAGGTGTTTTACCAGATAAAAAAGTAAAAGACTTAACACACCAACAACAAGAAATGGTTTTTTATTATGTTAGAGAAGTACTAGAAGAAGGTATTAAATATGGCGGTACAAGTATTTCAGATTATCGTCATGCTGATGGAAAAACTGGTGAGATGCAATTGCATCTTAATGTATATAAGCAGCCGGTATGCAAAGTGTGTGGAAGTCAAATTGAAACAAAAATCATCGCGACAAGAAATAGTCATTATTGTCCAGTATGTCAAAAATAAAGAAAGAGTGAAATTATGCCGAAAGTTATTGGTCTAACAGGTGGAATCGCCTCAGGAAAATCAACAGTATCAGAACTCTTATCCGTATTCGGTTTTAAAGTAGTAGATGCTGATAAAGCAGCCAGGGAAGCTGTTAAAAAGGGGAGTAAAGGTTTAGCTCAAGTACGAGAAGTCTTTGGTGATGAAGCAATTGATGAAAATGGTGAGATGAATCGTCGTTATATGGGTGATCTAGTGTTTAATCATCCAGAAAAACGCTTAGAATTAAATGCTATCATTCATCCTATCGTGCGAGATATTATGGAAGAAGAAAAGCAAGAATATTTAAAACAAGGATATAATGTAATCATGGATATTCCATTATTATTTGAAAATGAATTGGAAAATACAGTAGACGAAGTGTGGGTTGTATACACTTCTGAAAGTATACAAATGGATCGTTTAATGCAACGTAATAATTTGTCATTAGAAGATGCGAAAGCACGTGTCTATAGCCAAATTTCTATTGATAAAAAAAGCCGAATGGCCGATCATGTTATCGATAATTTAGGGGATAAACTTGAATTAAAACAAAACCTTGAGAGATTGTTAGAAGAAGAAGGTTATATTGAAAAGCCGAATTACGGAGAAGAAGATTAATATTACACTATAAATAAGTCATTACTTTACGTACGCGTTGATGTATGTAAGTAATGACTATTTTTTATAAAAAAGATAAATAAATCAACGGAAAACGCTTTCAAATTTCATATAATATGCTATACTAATTCCATAAAGTATAACACATAAAAATCAAGGGGTGCTTTTAATGTCAACGAATATTGCAATTAATGGTATGGGTAGAATTGGAAGAATGGTATTACGTATTGCATTACAAAATAAAAATTTAAATGTAGTAGCGATAAATGCTAGTTATCCACCCGAAACAATTGCACATTTAATCAATTACGATACAACACATGGAAAATATAATCTAAAAGTTGAACCGATTGAAAATGGATTGCAAGTTGGTGATCATAAAATTAAATTGGTTGCTGATCGCAATCCTGAAAACTTGCCATGGAAAGAATTAGATATCGATATTGCTATAGATGCAACTGGTAAATTTAATCATGGTGATAAAGCCATCGCACATATTAAGGCAGGTGCCAAAAAAGTTTTGTTAACTGGTCCTTCAAAAGGTGGACATGTTCAAATGGTAGTTAAAGGCGTAAATGATTACCAATTAGATATAGAAGCATTTGACATTTTTAGTAATGCTTCATGTACTACTAATTGCATTGGTCCAGTTGCAAAAGTTTTAAATAATCAGTTTGGAATAGTTAATGGTTTAATGACTACTGTTCACGCTATTACAAATGACCAAAAAAATATTGATAATCCACATAAAGATTTAAGACGTGCACGCTCATGTAATGAAAGCATTATTCCTACTTCTACTGGTGCGGCGAAAGCTTTAAAAGAAGTATTACCAGAATTAGAAGGTAAATTACACGGCATGGCATTACGTGTACCAACAAAGAATGTATCGCTCGTTGATTTAGTTGTTGATTTAGAAAAAGAAGTAACTGCAGAAGAAGTAAACCAAGCTTTTGAAAATGCAGGTTTAGAAGGTATCATAGAAGTCGAACATCAACCACTAGTGTCTGTTGATTTTAATACTAATCCAAATTCAGCTATTATTGATGCAAAATCAACAATGGTCATGTCAGGGAATAAAGTAAAAGTTATTGCTTGGTATGATAATGAATGGGGTTATTCAAATAGAGTTGTAGATGTTGCTGAGCAAATTGGAGCACTTTTGACATCAAAAGAAACTGTAAGTGCAAGTTAATACAATTAATTTATAGCCTAACTCTGACTTCGGAGTTAGGTTTTTTATTTTTTAATACAATAATATTGTCATGCAAATTACTTAATAAGTAACGATATAATGTTTTTTATTGTTTCATTATTTGGTTAAATGAATTAAATTGAGGGATTCTTTTTTCATCTCTAGATTTATAGTATAATTAGGCATAATCAAAATAAAGAGGGTGATGTAATGAAATGCCCGAAATGTAATTCTACACAATCTAAAGTTGTAGATTCAAGGCATGCCGATGAATTAAATGCCATTCGAAGACGAAGAGAATGTGAAAATTGTGGAACACGTTTCACTACATTTGAACATATCGAAGTTAGTCAGCTTATAGTTGTGAAAAAAGATGGCACAAGAGAGCAGTTTTCAAGAGAAAAGATACTTAATGGACTTGTGCGTTCTTGTGAGAAACGACCAGTTAGATATCAACAACTTGAAGACATAACTAACAAGGTTGAATGGCAATTACGAGATGAAGGTCATACGGAAGTGTCTTCACGAGATATAGGTGAACACGTTATGAACTTGTTAATGCATGTTGATCAAGTTTCATATGTTAGATTTGCATCAGTCTATAAAGAATTTAAAGATGTTGATCAATTGTTAGCATCGATGCAAGGGATTTTAAGCGAAAACAAACGGAGTGATGCTTAAATGGGACGACAAGCCTTCGAATTCGGCTTAAGACCGAAGGATCAATTCAAAGTTATGCAACACTTTGATTTAAATACGAATCATTTAGAGGTATTGAATCGACTGTATACACCGCTAATTGGAACGCAAGCAGTGGGTTTATATCATTTTATGACTCAATTCGTTAAAGAAAGTCATAATGAAACATTGATTCTTTCTCATTATATTTTTATGAATGAACTTAAAATTAATTTACTAGAGTTTAGACAACAAATGGACTTACTTGAAGCGATTGGATTGTTAAAGGCGTTTGTCAAACATGATGAACAAGAAACACAATTTGTTTACCAATTAATTCAACCGCCTTCAGCACATTTATTTTTTAATGATCCAATGTTGTCAATCTTTTTATATAGTGAAGTCGAGCATCGTCGATTTCATGAGTTGAAGAAATACTTTGAGTATCAACAAATTGATTTGAGTGAATTTAAACAGGTAACAAGACAATTTACTGATGTTTTTAAAGTGCCGTCTACAAAAATAGATATGGATACAAGTGATATTCCGATTAATGAACCGTACCAAGGTATCGATTTATCAAATGAATCTTTTGACTTTGAAATGTTGAGACAAATGTTAGGTAAACATTTTATTAGTCAAGACATTGTTACCAAAGATGCAAAGCGTTTAATTACACAACTCGCGACTTTATATGGTTTAACAGCAGATGGCATGAAGCATGTTATTTTAAATTCAATTACAAGTGGACAACAGTTATCCTTTGAAGAAATGCGTAAACAAGCACGCTCGTATTACTTAATGGAACACGAAAATCAAATGCCTAAATTACAGGTGAAATCTCCTGCTACATCATCTTCGACGGGCAAATCTTCAGAAGTGAATCCAAAGCCACAAAGTGATGAATGGTTTGAGTTACTTGAACAAACGAGTCCAATTGATATGTTAGCTTCTTGGTCTGAATCAGAACCAACTATATCGCAAAAGACAATGGTTGAAGAATTAATTGAACGTGAAAAAATGTCTTTTGGCGTCATTAATATTTTGTTGCAATTTGTCATGTTAAAAGAAGATATGAAACTTCCTAAAGCGTATATTTTGGAAATAGCATCAAATTGGAAGAAAAAAGGTATTAAGACAGCTAAAGAAGCATATAATTACGCTAAAAAAGTTAATCAACTTAAAAATGAGGGTTCTAGCGAAAATTACCAAAAGCGTGGTTCATACTATGGGCAACGTAATCGTATTTCAAAAGAAAAAACACCTAAATGGTTAGAAAATAGAGATAAACCTAGTGAAGAAGATTCGGCTAAAGATAATAGCGTAGATGATCAACAATTAGAGCAAGATCGACAAGCATTTCTAGATAAATTATCTAAAAAATGGGAGGAGGACAGTCAATAATGAAGCAATTTAAAAGTATAATTAACACGTCGCAGGACTTTGAAAAAAGAATAGAAAAGATAAAAAAAGAAGTAATCAATGACCCAGATGTTAAGCAATTTTTGGAAGCGCATCGAGCTGAATTAACGAATGCTATGATTGATGAAGACTTAAATGTGTTACAAGAGTATAAAGATCAACAAAAACATTATGACGGTCATAAATTTGCTGATTGTCCAAATTTCGTAAAGGGGCATGTGCCTGAGTTATATGTTGATAATAACCGAATTAAAATACGCTATTTACAATGCCCGTGTAAAATCAAGTACGACGAAGAACGCTTTGAAGCTGAGCTAATTACATCTCATCATATGCAACGAGATACTTTAAATGCCAAATTGAAAGATATTTATATGAATCATCGAGACCGTCTTGATGTAGCTATGGCAGCAGATGATATTTGTACAGCAATAACTAATGGGGAACAAGTGAAAGGCCTTTACCTTTATGGTCCATTTGGGACAGGTAAATCTTTTATTCTAGGTGCAATTGCGAATCAGCTCAAATCTAAGAAGGTACGTTCGACAATTATTTATTTACCGGAATTTATTAGAACATTAAAAGGTGGCTTTAAAGATGGTTCTTTTGAAAAGAAATTACATCGCGTAAGAGAAGCAAACATTTTAATGCTTGATGATATTGGGGCTGAAGAAGTGACTCCATGGGTGAGAGATGAGGTAATTGGACCTTTGCTACATTATCGAATGGTTCATGAATTACCAACATTCTTTAGTTCTAATTTTGACTATAGTGAATTGGAACATCATTTAGCGATGACTCGTGATGGTGAAGAGAAGACTAAAGCAGCACGTATTATTGAACGTGTCAAATCTTTGTCAACACCATACTTTTTATCAGGAGAAAATTTCAGAAACAATTGAATTTTAAAATGATTGGTGTATAATGAATACAAATCTAAATCGTTTAAATGATTGAAGACAAGATGATCTAATCAATATTACACAGAAAGCCATTGTTTGATGAGAATATGGTTAATAAATTAGATGATTACTACTTCATTTATGGTATTTGTAATGAATACCCGGATCAAGACCGTTATCTTAAGCAGAGATATTTAATACATAAATTGTATTAGATAACTAGGGTGGTACCACGACGATCTCGTCCCTTGTATAGGGGCGGGATTTTTTGTTTTTTTCAGACATAAATGTTTGTTGGTGTCATAAATTCCCTGTTTATTGTTAATAGGTTTAATGTTAAAACGATGATTGTTGTTCAATTTTTTAACGAGGTCAGATAAAAGTATTTATAAAGCAAATAGGAGGGTTTAACATGGAACAAATTAATATTCAATTTCCAGATGGTAATAAAAAGGCGTTTGATAAAGGTACTACTACTGAAGATATAGCACAATCAATTAGTCCTGGATTACGTAAAAAAGCTGTTGCCGGCAAATTTAACGGGCAACTTGTAGATTTAACTAAACCGCTTGAAACTGATGGATCAATTGAAATTGTGACACCAGGTAGTGAAGAAGCGTTAGAGGTATTACGTCATTCTACTGCACATTTAATGGCACACGCGATTAAAAGGTTATATGGTAATGTTAAATTTGGTGTAGGTCCTGTAATAGAAGGTGGATTCTACTATGACTTCGACATTGACCAAAACATCTCATCTGATGACTTTGAACAAATTGAAAAAACAATGAAACAAATCGTTAACGAAAATATGAAAATCGAACGAAAAGTGGTTTCACGAGATGAAGCGAAAGAGTTATTCAGCAATGATGAATACAAATTAGAATTAATCGACGCGATTCCTGAAGATGAAAATGTAACATTATATAGTCAAGGTGATTTTACTGATTTATGTCGTGGAGTTCACGTTCCATCAACAGCTAAAATTAAAGAGTTTAAACTATTATCTACAGCAGGTGCATACTGGCGTGGAGATAGTAACAACAAAATGTTACAACGTATATACGGTACTGCTTTCTTTGATAAAAAAGAATTAAAAGCACATTTACAAATGTTAGAAGAGCGTAAAGAACGTGATCATCGTAAAATTGGTAAAGAGTTAGAATTATTCACAAATAGCCAATTAGTTGGTGCTGGTTTGCCATTATGGTTACCTAACGGTGCAACAATTAGACGTGAAATTGAACGTTACATTGTTGATAAAGAGGTGAGCATGGGGTATGACCACGTTTATACACCAGTACTTGCTAATGTTGATTTATACAAAACATCTGGTCACTGGGATCACTATCAAGAAGATATGTTCCCACCAATGCAGTTAGATGAAACTGAATCTATGGTATTACGTCCAATGAACTGTCCACATCATATGATGATTTATGCGAATAAACCACATTCATATCGTGAATTACCTATCCGTATCGCTGAGCTAGGAACGATGCATAGATATGAAGCAAGTGGTGCTGTATCAGGATTACAACGTGTTCGTGGTATGACTTTAAATGATTCACATATCTTTGTTCGACCTGATCAAATTAAAGAAGAATTCAAACGCGTTGTAAACATGATTATTGATGTGTATAAAGACTTTGGTTTCGAGGATTATAGCTTTAGATTAAGTTATAGAGACCCTGAAGATAAAGAAAAGTACTTTGATGATGATGATATGTGGAATAAAGCTGAAAATATGCTTAAAGAGGCAGCGGATGAGCTTGGCTTATCGTACGAAGAAGCGATTGGTGAAGCGGCATTCTATGGTCCGAAACTAGATGTTCAAGTTAAAACAGCGATGGGTAAAGAAGAGACATTATCAACAGCACAACTTGATTTCTTATTACCAGAACGTTTTGATTTAACTTATATTGGTCAAGATGGTGAACATCATCGTCCAGTTGTTATTCATCGTGGTGTTGTATCAACAATGGAACGATTTGTAGCATTTTTAACTGAAGAAACTAAAGGTGCATTCCCAACTTGGTTAGCGCCAAAACAAGTTCAAATCATTCCAGTTAACGTTGATTTACATTATGATTATGCGCGCCAATTACAAGATGAATTGAAATCTCAAGGCGTTCGTGTAAGTATTGATGACCGTAATGAAAAAATGGGTTATAAAATTAGAGAAGCTCAAATGCAAAAAATACCTTATCAAATCGTAGTTGGGGATAAGGAAGTTGAAAATAATCAAGTGAATGTGCGTCAATATGGATCGCAAGACCAAGAAACAGTTGAAAAAGATGAATTTATCTGGAATCTAGTTGATGAAATTCGTTTAAAAAAACATAGATAGACAGTTGTCGCAATAAAATGCTTTGAAATTTTTATTGCGTATCAAGTTTCACAGGGTTGATTATGCGTGATGAATCCTGTATATTACAAGTTAGTTAAAATATTAAATTGAGTTAGAGGTTGCATGTTTAATTAGTAACTTGTCAGAAGTATTTATGGTACATAAGTTGAACAAGTGAAAGGTAAAGATGCCGAAATAGATATAAACCATAAATTATATCTATTGGGACAGTTTTCGAATAGGAACTGTACTGTCACAGAATGTGATGTGCTACCTTATATAGATAATTGCCAAAGTGGTTGCATATCTTAAAGGTATGTAGCCACTTTTTTACTTTTAATATCACTATGTTCTGTAAAAAAGGGTATGAAAGTGAATAAAGGTTATTTATTTCTTGGCCTCTAAAACATGGAAAGGGAGCTTATATGTCAAAAGTTCAAAATGAAAGTAACAATGTTGTCAAAAGGGGACTTAAAGATCGTCATATTTCTATGATTGCGATTGGGGGTTGTATTGGTACAGGTTTATTTGTAACTTCTGGTGGAGCAATTCATGATGCAGGTGCTTTGGGTGCATTAATAGGATACGCAATTATCGGAATAATGGTATTTTTCTTAATGACGTCACTTGGCGAAATGGCTACGTATTTGCCAGTATCAGGTTCATTTAGTACATATGCTACAAGATTTGTTGATCCATCTTTAGGGTTTGCGCTTGGTTGGAACTATTGGTTTAACTGGGTAGTAACTGTAGCAGCAGATATTACGATTGCAGCACAAGTCATTCAATATTGGACACCATTGCAAGGCATACCCGCTTGGGCATGGAGTGCGTTGTTCTTAGTTATAATTTTTAGTCTGAATTCGTTATCAGTTCGCGTCTATGGTGAAAGTGAATACTGGTTGGCATTGATAAAAGTGGTTACAGTTATTGTTTTCATTGCAATTGGTTTATTAACGATTGTCGGAATCATGGGTGGTCATGTTGTAGGATTCGAAATATTTAATAAAGGTGAAGGTCCTATTCTTGGTGGCAACTTAGGAGGAAGTTTATTATCAATTCTAGGTGTATTCTTAATCGCTGGTTTCTCATTCCAAGGTACTGAGTTAATTGGTATTACGGCTGGTGAATCAGAAAATCCTGAACGTGCTGTGCCGAAAGCAATTAAACAAGTATTCTGGAGAATTTTATTATTTTACATTTTAGCCATTTTTGTTATCGGTATGTTAATTCCTTATGATAGTAGTGCATTAATGGGTGGTAGTGATAATGTAGCAACGTCTCCATTCACATTAGTGTTTAAAAATGCTGGATTTGCGTTTGCAGCATCATTTATGAATGCAGTCATTTTAACGTCTGTGTTATCAGCAGGTAACTCAGGTATGTATGCTTCAACTCGAATGCTATATTCAATGAGTAAAGATAAATTAGCGTTTGAAGCATTTGGTAAAACAAATAAAAACGGTGTGCCATATATGTCGTTACTCGTTACAGCAATCATTGTAGTGATAATTTTCGTATTACAAAGCCTTACAAAAGGTGCATACGAATATATCGTTGCAGCAAGTGGTTTAACTGGTTTTATTGCTTGGGTAGGTATAGCAGTAAGTCATTATCGATTTAGAAGAGCATTTGATAAACAAAATTATGACAAATCTAAATTAAAATATACTGCTAAATTATTCCCATTCGGACCATTATTTGCTGGCTTTTTATGTATTGTAGTAATTATTGGTCAAGATGTTGACTTTATTAAAACAGGAGATTTTAATTTTAGTCGCTTCTTAATTACGTATATGGGAATCCCAGTATTTTTAGCATTCTTTATTTATCATAAGCTTCGATATAAAACGAAAAAAATTCCATTAGAACAAGTAGATTTACGTCAAGACGTGTCAATGGATGAAATAAAAGGTTAAAATAAAAATAATTACAGTTATAGTGTTGACTTAAATGTGAATTGTTGATATGATTAACAACGTTGAATACGAAACGAACCAAGTAGAAGCACCCGCTTCTCACCTGTAGCGACGCATAAAGCAGTTGGCAGGTTAATCACATTACACATAACTGTGTATAAGGAAGAGCGGGTATTTTATACCTGCTCTTCCTTTTTGCTTGGTGCAAATTTCGTAAAAATTTTGGAGGTGTCAACCATAGCAAAAGATCAAACTCAAATCAATGACAAAATTCGTGCAAAAGAATTACGTTTAATCGGTCAAGATGGTGAACAAATTGGTGTTAAATCAAAGCGTGAAGCTTTAGAAATGGCTGAACGTGTAGATTTAGACTTAGTGGTCGTTGCACCGAATGCGAAACCACCAGTTGCAAGAATTATGGATTACGGTAAATTCAAATTCGAACAACAGAAAAAAGAAAAAGAAATGAAAAAGAAACAAAAAATTATCAATGTTAAAGAAATTCGTTTAAGTCCAACAATTGAGGAACATGATTTCCAAACTAAGTTGAAAAACGGACGTAAATTCTTAACTAAAGGCGATAAATGTAAAGTATCTATTCGTTTCAGAGGGCGTGCCATTACGCATAAGGAAATTGGTCAACGTGTGCTAGAAAAATATGCAGATGAATGCAAAGATATAGCAACAGTTGAACAAAAACCTAAAATGGACGGGCGTCAAATGTTTATCATGTTAGCGCCAACAGCTGAAAAATAATTAAAGCTATTACAGGAGGACTTATATTATGCCAAAAATGAAAACTCACCGCGGAGCAGCTAAACGTGTTAAAAGAACTGCTTCAGGTCAATTAAAACGTTCAAGAGCTTTCACATCTCACTTATTCGCAAACAAGAGCACTAAACAAAAACGTCAATTACGTAAAGCTAGATTAGTGTCTAAGAGCGATATGAAACGTGTAAAACAATTATTAGCATACAAAAAATAAGAACAAATACAGAAATCGGTAGGAATTACCTAAGGAGGAATTTTTTATGCCACGAGTTAAAGGTGGAACAGTAACAAGAGCGCGTCGTAAAAAAACGATTAAATTAGCTAAAGGTTACTTCGGTTCAAAACATACATTATACAAAGTAGCTAAGCAACAAGTAATGAAATCAGGTCAATATGCTTTCCGTGACCGTCGTCAACGTAAACGTGACTTCCGTAAATTATGGATTACACGTATCAACGCAGCAGCTCGTCAACATGAAATGAGCTACTCACGTTTAATGAACGGTTTGAAAAAAGCTGGTATCGACATTAACCGTAAAATGTTATCAGAAATCGCAATTTCTGACGAAAAAGCATTTGCTCAATTAGTAACTAAAGCTAAAGATGCTTTAAAATAATAACACTTATAAAAAAGAGATGGCATTGTCATCTCTTTTTTATTTTTTAAAAAGCAAAATGCCACATTTAATCGCTAAAATATGACATATTTGCTAAAATGCATTTAAGAGAACAAACATTAAAGTGAGGAGTTTTATACGATGTCTAAATTTGATGAACAAATCATTGTAGTACCTAGAGAAATTATTTTTAATAATGAAAAGAATACTTTCAATGGGTTTTTAAATAATAATAAACCAGAAGGTCAAAATATTTTTGATGCGCTAAGTCAATATGAAGTTAAGCGACGCGGCGATATGGAAGAGGATCCATCATATAAACAACTCATTTCTTATTGTTTACTTGAAAATGAGCATGGCGAGATATTAGTGTATGAACGATTATCTGGCGGTGGAGAAGCTCGATTGCATGGACAATCTTCAATAGGTGTAGGCGGTCATATGAATGATGTTCCAGGAGCAGAATCTATTAACGAAGTATTGAGAGTTAATGCACAGAGAGAATTAGAAGAAGAAGTAGGTTTAAGTGAGCAAGATTCACAAAATATGGAATATATCGGTTTTATTAATGACGATAATAATGAAGTGGGCAAGGTACATATTGGTGTTGTATTTAAAATCACTGTAAGTACGAATGATGTAGAAGCTAAAGAAACAGATACTTTACGAATAAAATGGGTTGAAAAAGGCAACATAGAGTCATATGATGATTTCGAAACGTGGAGCGCATTAATCCTTCAAGATTTATAATCAAACGAGGTGACATATATGTCAGATATTATTCAGTTTCCTAACTCTTCGAAAAAGTTATATAAAGATATAAAACGTGCTGAACAAGACCAAAACTATGACCTGATGTATGAATATATTGTGCAATATGAACGTCAATTTGAACTCACTGAAGAAATAGCAATGATGAAATGCCGTATGTTATATGAGACGGGGTCATTTCTTGAATTAAGAGAAGAAACAATTGTCTTATTGAAAACTGGCATACAACAATATGATGCATTGATGATTTATTACGTGAAAAGTTTGATTGGTTTGGGACAATATTTTGAAGCGGTAGAAGTAATTCATCAAATTATTGATGAAGTCAAAGATCACAAAACAAGAATGGCATTACATCCTCTTAAAGAATTTGCTAAGTCAAAATTAATTGAAGATGAAAAACGATTGACTCAGTCATTAACTGATTTTGATACGTTATCAATGAGGGAACAGACGCACTTGATTTTGAAGTTAATAGACAATGGTCATTTTCAATTTCAAGAAACGGTATTATATATATTAAAATCTAATACGTACAGTTATAACCTCATTAGTTTAATGATTGAGTATTTAAGGTTTGCAAATTGTACACAAGAACTGACAATTGAAAAGTATGGTATGGATGTAACTTTTGTACCAGCTAATTTAAATGGGCTAGAACATACAACACTGAAAGAAAAAGTTATACCTAACGTTATGGAAACATTAAATGATGGTGCATTACATATCGCTGAAGAAGCACACCATATTATGAATAATCACTCTATCATGATTTATCCAATTGATATTGAAACTTTGTTTGAAACGAATAAATGGATTAATGCATACGAATGTTATTTCAAAAATATGTTAGGACTTAAATGTGAATTACAAAGTATCGATGCATTTAATTTTATTCAGCAATTAGATTTGAATAATAATAGTTAAATTGTTGCAAAATAATACTCAGCATTTTAATATAGTTTTGACGAAAAAAGTTGATTTACAAATATATAAACGTTGTGATTTCAATGTTTGTATAGGGAATAGACCTATGATATAATAGGGAAGTTGAAAAAATAAATTAGTTAATCATGGAGGTATATATACATGACAGCAACTTGGGAAAAAAAGGAAGGTAACGAAGGTTTATTAACTGTTACTGTTCCTGCAGAAAAAGTAAACAAAGCGTTAGATCAAGCATTCAAAAAAGTGGTTAAACAAATTAACGTACCTGGATTCCGTAAAGGTAAAGTGCCACGTCCAATTTTTGAACAACGCTTTGGTGTAGAAGCATTATATCAAGATGCTATCGACATTTTATTACCAGATGCTTATGGTGAAGCAATTGACGAAACTGATATTAAACCAGTTGCACAACCAGAAGTAAGTGTTACTCAAATTGAAAAAGGTAAAGATTTCATTTTTGAAGCAACAGTTACAGTTGAGCCAGAAGTTAAATTAGGAGACTATAAAGGTCTTGAAATTGAAAAACAAGAAACTGAATTATCTGATGATGAGTTACAAGAAGCGATTGACCACAGCTTAGGACATTTAGCTGAAATGGTAGTTAAAGAAGATGGTGTTGTTGAAAATGGCGACACAGTTAACATTGACTTTAGTGGTTCAGTTGACGGAGAAGAATTCGAAGGTGGACAAGCTGAAGGTTACGATTTAGAAATCGGTTCAGGTTCATTCATACCTGGTTTCGAAGAGCAATTAGAAGGTATGAAAGTTGACGAAGAAAAAGATGTTGTCGTAACATTCCCAGAAGAATACCATGCTGAAGAATTAGCTGGTAAAGAAGCAACTTTCAAAACAAAAGTTAACGAAATTAAATTTAAAGAAGTTCCAGAATTAACAGATGAAATTGCTAATGAATTAGATGCAGAAGCAAATACAGTAGACGAGTACAAAGAAAACTTACGTAAACGTTTAGCTGAACAAAAAGCTACAGATGCTGAAAATGTTGAAAAAGAAGAAGCGATTACAAAAGCTACTGATAATACAACAATCGATATTCCTGAAGCAATGGTTAATACTGAATTAGATCGTATGGTGTCTGAATTTGCACAAAGAATTCAACAACAAGGTTTAGATTTACAAACGTACTTCCAAATCTCAGGTCAAGATGAAACTCAATTAAGAGAGCAAATGAAAGACGATGCAGAACAACGTGTTAAAACTAACTTAACTTTAACTGCGATCGCTGAAGCTGAAAAAATCGAAGCTACTGATGAAGATATCGATAAAGAATTAGAAAAAATGAGTAAACAATTTAATATCTCAGTTGAAGATATCAAAAATACTTTAGGTAATACTGATATCATTAAAAATGATGTTCGTATCCAAAAAGTTATCGATTTATTAAGAGATAACGCAAAGTTCGTTGAAGGAACTAAAGAAGATTAATCTTCATTAAATATTAAATTACAAAAATGAGTAGCAGATGCATAGCTTATGTATCTGCTACTATTCTTTAAGCAAAAAGTTTGTATGTTAATATGTTGCATTGTAATATCCAATCTAGTATAGTCTTTAACGAATAGGGGTGTAAAAAGAATGTTTAAATTCAATGAAGATGAAGAAAATTTGAAATGCTCTTTCTGCGGAAAAGACCAAGATCAAGTAAAAAAACTTGTAGCAGGAAGTGGTGTATATATTTGTAATGAGTGTATTGAATTATGCTCAGAAATCGTCGAAGAAGAATTAGCTCAAAACACTTCTGAAGCGATGACAGAATTACCTACTCCTAAAGAAATTATGGATCATTTAAACGAATATGTTATTGGTCAAGAAAAAGCTAAAAAATCTTTAGCTGTAGCTGTTTATAACCACTATAAGCGTATTCAACAATTAGGACCAAAAGAAGATGATGTTGAATTACAAAAAAGTAACATTGCATTAATTGGGCCAACAGGTAGTGGTAAAACATTATTAGCTCAAACATTAGCCAAGACGTTGAATGTACCATTTGCAATTGCAGATGCGACAAGTTTAACTGAAGCTGGTTATGTAGGCGATGATGTTGAAAATATCTTGTTGAGATTAATTCAAGCAGCTGACTTTGACATTGATAAAGCCGAAAAAGGTATTATTTATGTAGATGAAATTGATAAAATTGCACGTAAATCTGAAAACACATCTATAACACGTGACGTTTCAGGTGAAGGTGTTCAACAAGCATTGCTTAAAATCTTAGAAGGTACGACTGCAAGTGTTCCGCCACAAGGTGGACGCAAACATCCAAACCAAGAAATGATTCAAATTGATACAACAAATATCTTATTTATTCTTGGTGGTGCCTTTGATGGTATTGAAGAAGTGATTAAGCGCCGTCTTGGTGAAAAAGTTATTGGTTTCTCAAGCAATGAAGCTGATAAATATGACGAACAAGCATTATTAGCACAAATTCGCCCAGAAGATTTGCAAGCCTATGGTTTGATTCCTGAATTTATCGGACGTGTGCCAATTGTAGCTAATTTAGAAACATTAGATGTAACTGCGTTGAAAAACATCTTAACGCAACCTAAAAATGCACTTGTGAAACAATATACTAAAATGCTGGAATTAGATGATGTGGATTTAGAGTTCACTGAAGAAGCTTTATCAGCAATTAGTGAAAAAGCAATTGAAAGAAAAACAGGTGCGCGTGGTTTACGTTCAATCATAGAAGAATCGTTAATCGATATTATGTTTGATGTGCCTTCTAACGAAAATGTAACGAAGGTAGTTATTACAGCACAAACAATTAATGAAGAAACTGAACCAGAACTATACGACGCAGAAGGCAATTTAATTAATAATAGTAAAACATCAGCTTAATCATTGATGTGTTATAAAAGTGAAAAGCTCCAATCAAAGTTGACGCTCAAATAGTTTAACTTTGATCGGAGCTTTTTTATAATGTATACCGAAAGGTTCAAATATTATATAATGGTAGAGTTGAAAGAGAATATAAAAAAGTGAGGATATAAAATGAAAGTTAATCCTAATAATATAGAATTAATCATTAGTGCAGTAAAAGAAGAACAATATCCAGAAACAGAATTGTCTGAAGTTGCACTGAGCGGTCGATCTAATGTAGGTAAGTCTACATTTATCAATAGTATGATTGGCAGAAAAAATATGGCACGTACATCACAGCAACCCGGCAAAACGCAAACGTTAAATTTTTATAATATAGATGAACAACTTATTTTTGTGGATGTTCCAGGGTATGGATATGCTAAAGTAAGTAAAACACAACGTGAAAAATTTGGGAAAATGATTGAGGAATATATAACTAAGAGAGAGAATTTGCAATTAGTTATTCAATTAGTTGATTTAAGACATGATCCAACACAAGATGATATCTTAATGTACAATTATTTGAAACATTTTGATATTCCTACTTTAGTTATATGCACTAAAGAAGACAAAATTCCAAAAGGTAAAGTTCAAAAGCATATTAAAAATATTAAGACACAATTAGATATGGACCCAGACGATACAATTGTAAGTTATTCATCAATTCAAAATAATAAACAACAACAAATATGGAATTTAATTGAACCGTATATTTCATAGTTTTTGTACGACAAAACTTATACAAAAATTTTAAAAATAATGTAAGCACGAAACTTTTAATTAGTACACAATTGATAACATTTTTCAACGTTCATCATTTTGTCAAAAACTCAAAAGTAAATTAGAAAGATTATAATTTATTTAAGCATCGTACTTAATTGGATTTTAAATTATGTTATAATATTTGTATTGTTAGTATATATGGGGGCGTTTCAAATGCATTTTATTGCAATTAGTATAAATCATCGCACAGCTGATGTTGCACTAAGAGAGCAAGTTGCTTTTAGAGATGATGCCTTACGAATTGCCCATGAAGATTTATATGAAACTAAATCTATTTTAGAAAATGTCATATTATCAACATGTAATCGAACTGAAGTATATGCTGTTGTTGATCAAATTCACACAGGTCGTTACTATATTCAACGATTTCTAGCTCGTGCATTTGGATTTGAAGTAGCTGATATTAAAGCAATGTCAGAAGTAAAAGTGGGGGACGAAGCAGTAGAACATTTATTGCGTGTCACTTCTGGTTTAGATTCAATCGTACTTGGAGAAACTCAAATTTTAGGTCAAATAAGAGATGCATTTTTCTTAGCGCAAAGCACAGGTACGACAGGAACAATTTTTAATCATCTATTTAAACAGGCAATTACTTTTGCAAAAAGAGCACATAATGAAACAGATATAGCTGATAATGCTGTAAGTGTGTCTTATGCTGCGGTCGAGTTGGCGAAAAAAGTATTTGGCAAATTGAAAAGTAAGCAAGCTATCATTATTGGTGCAGGGGAAATGAGTGAATTATCACTATTAAATCTTCTTGGTTCTGGAATTACTGATATTACAGTAGTAAATAGAACAATTGAAAATGCTATGAAATTAGCAGCAAAGCATCAAGTGAAATATGATGAACTATCATCATTACCAAATTTACTTGAAAGTGCAGATATTGTGATTAGTTCAACGAGTGCACAATCTTATATCATTACAAATGAAATGATAGAAAGAATTGCAGAAAATAGAAAGCAAGATTCACTAGTATTGATTGATATTGCAGTTCCTCGAGATATTGAACCTGGTATTAGTGCCATCACAAACATCTTTAATTATGATGTTGATGACTTAAAAGGTTTAGTTGATGCAAACTTACGTGAGCGACAATTAGCGGCTGCAACAATTTCGGAACAAATTCCTGCAGAAATACATGCACACAATGAGTGGATTAGTATGTTGGGTGTTGTTCCAGTGATTAGAGCTTTACGTGAAAAAGCTATGGCAATTCAAGCAGAAACGATGGACAGTATTGATCGTAAATTGCCAGGGTTAAGCGAAAGAGAACGTAAAATTATATCTAAACATACAAAAAGTATCATCAATCAAATGTTGAAAGATCCTATTAAACAGGCCAAAGAATTAAGTAGTGATAAGAAAAGTAATGAAAAATTAGAGCTATTTCAAAATATATTTGATATCGAAGCTGAATGTCCTCATGAGCAAGCGAAGCAACAAAAAGAAAGCAAGGTCAAGGAAATTTCAGCGCGACGTATCTTTAGTTTTGAATAAGCATATTAATATGGTGATAATATGCAAGAAAACCTGTTTATTCGATTCAATGAAATTATATTATTAATATACTTAATCAGTATCATTTGCTATTTTTATGATTTTGTACAAAAAAGTCATAAGATTAGAAGTTTAGGCATATATTTATTGGGGATTGTTTGGGTTTTACAAACAATCTCTTTATCTATTTTTATTATACAAACTAGACATATTCCATTAGGGTCTATTTCAGATGTATTCTATACTTTAAGTTGGCTGATTATTTCAATCTCTTTAATTCTTAACCTTATCAAAGTTTTGAATTTCTCTGTGTTTTTCTTGAATTTAATAGGGTTAACACTTTTAGGGATGAATACATTTCAACCGACACATTATACTAATAAGGTTCAGAAAATTGCTGTTGTAGACGAGTTACTGTTAGTCCATATCGGTCTAGCTGTGTTAAGTTATGTCTTCTTTGCCTTAGCTTTTGTCAATGCATTACTGTATATCATGCAATACCGTAATTTGAAGGAAAAACGTTTTGATCAAAAATACTTTAGAATTGGTAGCGTTGCTACACTTGAATCAATTGTGTTTTACTCAACGTTAAGTGGGTGGATAATTCTCATATTTAGTATTATTTTAGGTACACAGTGGGGTGTAATTTCAGTTGGTGAACGTATATTCATTGACCCGAAGGTAATACTCTCTTCAATTATTACAGTATTATATGGAACTTATATTTTACTTAGAATCAACAAATGGTTGAATTCAAGATATTTAATATACTATAACATTATTTTATTTTGCTTAAATATGATTAATTTATTTTTTGCAACACATTTTGTGAATTGAGAAAATAATCTAGAGCAATCCGTTCCTAGGAGGAATTGAACATGCGTAAATTAGTCGTTGGCTCCAGAAGAAGTAAATTAGCTTTAACACAAAGCCAGCAATTTATTGATAAATTAAAAGCTGTCGAGCCAAATCTAGAAATTGAAATTAAAGAAATTGTCACGAAAGGCGATCGTATAGTAGATAAACAATTGTCTAAAGTCGGAGGCAAAGGCTTATTTGTTAAAGAAATACAACATGAACTTTTTGAAAAAAATATCGATATGGCAATACACTCGCTTAAAGACGTACCAAGTGTAATTCCGGAAGGTTTAACATTAGGTTGTATCCCTGATAGAGAATTACCTTTTGATGCGTATATTTCTAAAACACATACACCACTATCCCAATTGCCAGAAGGCAGTATTATTGGTACTAGTTCATTACGTCGTGGTGCACAAATATTATCTAAGTATCCTAATTTAGAGATTAAATGGATTAGAGGTAATATAGATACACGATTAGAAAAGTTACAAACTGAAGATTATGATGCGATTATTTTAGCTGCAGCTGGTTTAAGAAGAATGGGCTGGTCAGATGATATTGTAACATCTTATCTTGATAGAGATACATTGTTACCTGCAATCGGACAAGGTGCTTTAGGGATAGAATGTCGTAGTGACGATGAAGAACTATTAACATTATTAAGCAAAGTACATAATGATGAGGTTGCAAAATGTGTGACTGCTGAACGAACGTTTTTAGCAGAAATGGATGGTAGTTGTCAGGTGCCAATTGCAGGATATGCTACAATCTCAGATCAAAACGAAATCGAATTTACAGGTTTAATTATGACCCCAGATGGTAAAGAGCGATTTGAATATACAATGAACGGAACAGATCCGGTTGAGTTAGGCAAAACAGTGAGTAACAAATTAAAAGAGCAAGGTGCTTATGAAATTATAAAACGCTTAAATGAACAACATTAAATAATGGAGTGACGTTTAAATATGAAGCCAGTTGTAGTTATGACACAAACAAATGACATGCAAAGTGATTTAGTATCAATTATTCACAAACCCTTTATTGATATAAAGCCACTAAATTTTGATATTCATTTGTTAAATCAACACTATGACTGGCTTATTTTTTCATCTAAAAATGCTGTGAAATTCTTTTATAAATATCTAAAAGGAATTAATGTTGATAACATTGCTGTGATAGGAAGTAAGACAGCGCAATATTGTGAATCACTTGGCATTCGAGTTGATTTTATGCCAAACGACTTTTCTCAAGAAGGATTTTTAAAATCATTTAATCAAACTAACCAAAAAATACTTTTGCCTTCGAGTGAATTGGCGAGACCATTGTTATTAGCAGCGTTATCTAAAGATAATGAAGTTGTTAAAATAGATTTATATACTTCAGTGCCTAACAAACAAAATATACAAGATGTTAAAGAAATGATAGAACATCAACAAATCGATGCATTAACATTTTCAAGTTCGTCGGCAGTACGTTATTATTTTAATGAAGGATTTGTACCAAAATTCAAGTCGTATTTTGCTATTGGAGAACAAACAGCACGGACCATTAAATCATATCAACAACCAGTAACAATTGCAGAAATTCAAACACTCGAATCACTAATTGAAAAGATTTTAGAAAGTAGGGGCTAAAAATGAAATTTGATAGACATAGAAGATTGAGATCATCAGCGACAATGAGAGATATGGTTAGAGAGAATCATGTAAGAAAAGAAGATTTAATATATCCAATTTTTGTAGTTGAAAAAGACGATGTGAAAAAAGAAATTAAGTCATTGCCAGGTGTATACCAAATCAGTTTGAATTTACTTGAAAGTGAATTAAAAGAAGCTTATGACTTAGGCATACGTGCCATTATGTTTTTCGGTGTTCCAAACTCAAAAGATGATATAGGTACTGGTGCATACATTCACGATGGTGTTATTCAACAGGCAACACGTATTGCTAAAAAAATGTATGATGACTTATTAATTGTTGCAGACACTTGTTTATGTGAATATACTGATCATGGTCATTGTGGCGTGATTGATGACCATACACATGACGTTGACAATGATAAATCATTGCCACTGCTTGTTAAAACAGCAATTTCTCAAGTGGAAGCTGGTGCTGATATTATTGCGCCAAGTAATATGATGGATGGTTTTGTTGCTGAAATTCGTCGTGGATTAGATGAAGCCGGCTATTACAATATTCCTATAATGAGTTATGGTGTCAAGTATGCATCAAGTTTCTTTGGACCTTTTAGAGATGCAGCAGATTCAGCGCCATCATTTGGGGATAGAAAAACGTATCAGATGGACCCTGCTAACCGTTTGGAAGCACTTCGTGAATTAGAAAGTGATCTTAAAGAAGGGTGCGACATGATGATTGTTAAACCTGCTCTAAGTTATTTAGACATAGTTCGAGATGTTAAAAATCATACGAATGTTCCAGTTGTTGCATATAATGTGAGTGGAGAATATAGTATGACTAAAGCAGCGGCACAAAATGGTTGGATAGATGAAGAACGTGTCGTTATGGAACAAATGGTTTCAATGAAACGTGCAGGTGCTGATATGATTATTACGTATTTTGCAAAGGACATTTGTCGCTATTTAGATAAATAAGGTTTTATATGTATGATTTTCCATAAACTATAGGAGGAATTTACTTTATGAGATATACGAAATCAGAAGAAGCAATGAAGGTTGCTGAAACTTTAATGCCTGGTGGTGTAAATAGTCCAGTACGCGCATTTAAATCAGTAGATACACCAGCAATTTTTATGGATCACGGTAAAGGTTCAAAAATTTATGATATCGATGGTAACGAGTATATCGACTATGTACTAAGTTGGGGGCCACTTATTTTAGGACATAGAGACCCTCAAGTTATTAGTCATTTACATGAAGCAATTGATAAAGGTACAAGTTTTGGTGCATCAACATTACTTGAAAATAAATTGGCGCAGCTCGTTATTGACCGAGTACCTTCAATAGAAAAAGTGCGTATGGTGTCATCTGGTACAGAAGCTACATTGGATACTTTAAGATTAGCACGTGGTTATACTGGAAGAAATAAAATTGTGAAATTTGAAGGTTGCTATCATGGTCATAGTGATTCGTTATTAATCAAAGCTGGTTCTGGGGTGGCAACATTAGGATTGCCGGATTCTCCTGGTGTGCCTGAAGGTATTGCTAAAAATACAATTACAGTTCCATACAATGATTTAGATGCA
>NZ_JACVZN010000130.1:0-249 GCF_017151895.1 Staphylococcus sp. EG-SA-15
GTTAATACTTATTTTATTGTGTGGTATCGTAACGCTATTAATTCGAATTATACCTTTTATCATGATTTCAAAAGTGCAATTGCCTGATGTCGTGGTTCGATGGCTATCATTTATCCCAATCACACTAATAATTGTAATAGTTAAACTACGCGTGATTATAGATAAAATAACCGTCGGAATGAGCGCGATAATGTAAGGGATGTTTAATGTATACCCCTCACCATGAGGCGTCTGTTGAATAATGCTGTC
>NZ_JACVZN010000131.1:0-249 GCF_017151895.1 Staphylococcus sp. EG-SA-15
ATTATTGTATTATATGTCTTTTTAGGATTAGCAGCACCACTTGTGACATTTTATGATCCTAACCATATCGATACAGCAAACAAATTTGCTGGCATGAGTTTTCAACATCTACTAGGTACTGACCATTATCATTGGTATAGACATACAAAAGATTGATACCGCAACTTGTAAAGCATTACGCAACACATGCAACATTAATGTGATAGATTTCACACCGCTTGCTCTTAAATAAAGTACATAATCTTCATT
>NZ_JACVZN010000132.1:0-249 GCF_017151895.1 Staphylococcus sp. EG-SA-15
CCATTTATCAAAAGATACGTTTGAACAAATTGCTGATTCAGCACAACATATTGCTCATGTTGAAGCATTATACAATCACCAGCAGTCTATTTTAATACGTCAGTCTTAGGGGAGTGTAATTGAAATGCGCGCAGAGCGATTAGAACAGCTCAAAATATACTTGGAGGTCAATACAAAGCTAGCTGGATTACACACGAAATGATGCGTGTTGCGAGTCGTGAATCCAATTATACAGCTAATGCAGTCAAT
>NZ_JACVZN010000133.1:0-248 GCF_017151895.1 Staphylococcus sp. EG-SA-15
TAGAGGTAAAGCACATCATGTTGTTAATTTTATGCATTTTATTGCACAAGAATTAAGAGAAATTTTAGCATCTTTAGGTTTGAAACGTGTAGAAGACTTAGTTGGAAGAACTGATTTATTACAACGACAACATCTACACCACTATTTCTAATACAGAATCTTTCTCCTGCACTACCGTTAATAAATGCCTTACCACCTGTCGCACCATAGAATGAGACGTTACCAGCAATAATTTCATTTTGTCGTTC
>NZ_JACVZN010000134.1:0-248 GCF_017151895.1 Staphylococcus sp. EG-SA-15
GGACGTGATCATTTAGAAGAAATATATGCGCAGGCATTTAAAGCAGAAGATGCAATTGTTCGTCCGCAAATTATTTCAGGTACGCATGCGATTACTATTGCATTACAAAGTTTATTAAAACATGGTGCTAACGTTGATTCGACGTCAGCTACTATCTTACTTATATCTTTCATTTGAATTTCGTCCTTTTATTATTTTTTAAATCCTTTTATACGATAAACATTTTCAATTTCATCATATTTAAGTTC
>NZ_JACVZN010000135.1:0-248 GCF_017151895.1 Staphylococcus sp. EG-SA-15
TTATAATGATAGAAATCTTGACCAGCAGTCGGTTCATCCAATATGATTATTTCCGGATTTAAGACTAAAACAGATGCTATAGTGACCCTCTTTTTTTGACCATAGCTTAAAGCTGCAATTGGCCAATGAATCAATATAATACTATAGGTTTTCACCCGGGAAATAGTCGTATTCATCAATTAAATGCGACTGTTAAACTTTTATTCTTATTAGTTGTTTCTATTTCTGCAATGGTGACTTATGACACA
>NZ_JACVZN010000136.1:0-248 GCF_017151895.1 Staphylococcus sp. EG-SA-15
CATCTTCTATTTCTTTAGGTTGGTTTTCGATTTTATATGATGTTAAATCAAATTGTTTTAGATAATTGTAAAATTGTTTTAAAACCTCGCCTTCGTCGATGTTACATGCATTTTTATTTTTAGTATTACGATTTGCAGTAGAAGAAGCGAAAAAAGGTACTAGTTTAAGAGAAATAACTATAAAATTGAACAACTCTAAATACAAAGCACCCTTAGGTAAAAACTGGCACAGATCAGTTATAGGCAAT
>NZ_JACVZN010000137.1:0-248 GCF_017151895.1 Staphylococcus sp. EG-SA-15
TTCTATCAATATCTGTGACATTGATAACATCGGACATCCGGTCTTCTTGTAACTTTTTATCCAATTCAAATGTATACTTTCCGTAGTATTTCTTTTTGACGGTAATTTTCCCTGTACTCATTTCACCCGCTTTATTACTTTTGGCAAAATCTGTATATATCGTCCACGTCCCCTTATCACCTTTTTCAAATTCGCCATCTCGATATCCTTCTTTGTCATATAAATCTTCAAGATTTTTGATTGGGTAA
>NZ_JACVZN010000138.1:0-248 GCF_017151895.1 Staphylococcus sp. EG-SA-15
TGAATGAACAATCTATTGAAATGGAAATGTCGAGGCTGAATTTAACTGACGACAATGATATAAATGAAATAATAGCCTGGAGGGGCGAGCAAGAGGAATTAGAGCAGAAAAGGGATACTTATAAAAAGCGTTTGAATTCACCTTGAGGCAAAATAAACAATTGTCGGAATTGATCTGCATTTACTCCTAATAATTCAATAATGAATTGGTTACCTGAAATTACTTTACTTTCTCTAATTTCATACTTG
>NZ_JACVZN010000139.1:0-248 GCF_017151895.1 Staphylococcus sp. EG-SA-15
TCAAGGTGATGCAAGTTATACAATTTCATTTAAAACACAAGGTCCAACTGTTAATAAATTGTACTATGCAGCAGGTGGGCGTGCTTTAGAGTACAATCAATTATTTATGTACAGTCAACTATACGTCCAAAACGTATCGTTCCAAAGTAATCCCCTGGTAATAAGTTACCAACAAGTTCAATATTGCGTTCTCTGGCATTATTAGGTCTATTTGTCGAGTTTTCAATGTGTAATGTACGCGGAATACC
>NZ_JACVZN010000013.1:0-66318 GCF_017151895.1 Staphylococcus sp. EG-SA-15
ATCACTATGAAATGTATTCGCCTGTTGCTTGAAAACCTTATAGATTTGTTCATTCGGTGCTGCTACACCAATTTTATCTGGACCATCATCAAACATGTTAATAATCTTATCAATGTTAGATAGACCAATCATTAAGGCAGCAATAATAATCATAAAAATTACAAATGATTTAGCTTTAATTTTTTTGATATATGTCAAAGTAAATGTCGCCCAAAACTTATGCATCCTTGCCACCAACCTTCTCAATGAATATATCTTGTAATGATGGTTCTACAACTTGGAATCGTTTAACATAACCTTGATGTGCCACAACTTGATAAATATCTTTGGCTACGTCTTCATTCTCAATCGTCAACTGAAGACCTTGCTTCATGTTTTCACTATGAATGATGCCTCTAATGTTTGTTAAATCTGGTAGTGTTGTTTCTGATTCAATGACAACTTTCTTGTTACCATTAGATGCACGTACATGATTGATATCACCAGAAACAACAAGTTGACCTTTATCTAAAATACAAACATCATCACATAATTCTTCAACATGCTCCATACGGTGAGAACTATAAACGATTGTACTGCCCCAATCATTTAAGTCTTTAACTGCTTCTTTTAATAACTCAACATTAACTGGGTCTAGACCACTGAAAGGCTCATCTAATATTAGTAATTCTGGTTTATGTAACATACTTGCTAACAGCTGAATTTTTTGTTGATTCCCTTTTGATAGACTATCAATTCGTTTTTTGCGGTTTTCAGTAATATCAAAACGCTCAAGCCAATACGATATTTGCTGTTGTATTTCTGTTTTTGACATTCCCTTTAAAGTTGCCAAATATTTCAATTCTTCTTCAACTGTCAATTTCCCATGTAAACCGCGTTCTTCCGGTAAATAACCAATACGATTGTACATTGTTTTATCTAGTTTTTTACCGTTATACGTAATGTGTCCTTCAGTTGGTTCACTTAAGCCTAAAATCATACGAAATGTCGTTGTTTTACCTGCACCATTTCTTCCTAGAAAACCTAACATTTTGCCTGATTCTAACTTTAATGAAATATCATTTACTGCCGTCATCTTGCCAAAACGTTTCGTAACATGTTCAATTACAAGTCCCATACTTTGCCTCCTAAAAAAATATGTATTTATCTTAATATAACATTTCCATTCTCTATAAATGCAATATTTTTAAAATGAATTTATTTTTAAAATTTCTGAAATTGAAAAATTTAAATAGTGCCATTTTTGCATGTTAAGTATCATTAGCACTAGATATGTTTTTTCCATGCCTTTATTGCCTTATTTGTAAAAAAATATCCCAGCATCATTGTGCCGAGATATTTATATCATTACAATTGATTATCTGTTTCTTCCGGTGTTTTCGGTGTTTCAGATGTACACGCTTTTTCCGGTGTTTCAGATGTCACTGGTTGATTTTTAATTGTAGACGGGTATTTTGAGCTTTCGCCATATTTATTTGCCGGCTTACTGTCAAAGCATAGGAATACTATCATAACAATTGTTAGGCCTAAATAAACAAAATAAAGAAGTACTAACAAAATATTAAGACCCATCGGCATTAATGTAAAATCACTGTCATAATAACTATCGATAATCTGTAATACTATATAAAATATAATACTGAATACTGTCATAATCATTGGAAATAACATTGTTCTTGATATATCGTGAAATCTTCGAACGCACAACGCTAAATTTGGAATAAACGTTGCCAAACTATAGACAAAAGTATACACAGATGTAAGGATAATCATCAATATACTCATAACTATTAATGTTTCGTTATCTGCCGCTATAGAAATAAAGAATAGAAATAGGTTTATTATTAGCACACACACAGCTGGAACCATAAGTATCAAATGCCATAGTGCCATATACCAATATTCACTACGTCTTGATCTCCCCTTAAAATTTACATAATTTTTCCAAAATAAAACGAATGATTTCATAAAACCTACTTGAGGTAATTGTTCCATTGTAATCTCCCTTTCGTTAATCATATTTATATTTTTAATTATTGTTACCGTTATAATTTACAAGATTCATTATCAAGCCACTTCATTTCAATCGTCAATCACTTTGGAAAATGAACTTTATATTTCATCACTAGTAAAATGAAAACCCGCTACAAGTACACATCTATATGGAGACTCATTTGAAAGTCAACGCTTCGTTAACTATACTAAAAATATGTCATACTGCAATGTTCACGTTTAAAAGAGTCTCAATCTATGCAAATAAAATATTCCATAACAAAGTATATACTTTACATTTTTATAATTCTTAACAATACTATTTTATCAAACATTTACCACAATAAAAATATCTTTTTCATTTTTATTTAAATTAATTATATAATTGCGAGGAGAATATTATGGATTTCGTTAATAATGATACAAGACAAATTGCTAAAAACTTATTAGGTGTCAAAGTGATTTATCAGGATACCACTCAAACGTATACAGGCTACATCGTGGAAACGGAAGCTTACTTAGGTTTGAATGATCGTGCGGCTCATGGCTATGGCGGTAAAATAACACCTAAAGTCACGTCATTATATAAACGTGGTGGTACAATTTATGCACATGTCATGCATACGCATTTACTCATTAATTTTGTAACAAAATCTGAAGGTATACCTGAAGGCGTACTTATCCGCGCAATTGAACCAGAAGAAGGTTTATCCGCTATGTTCCGTAACAGAGGTAAGAAAGGCTACGAGGTAACGAATGGCCCAGGAAAATGGACTAAGGCATTTAACATTCCACGGGCTATCGATGGCGCTACGTTAAATGACTGTAGATTGTCTATTGATACTAAGAATCGTAAATATCCTAAAGATATTATTGCTAGTCCACGAATCGGTATTCCAAATAAAGGTGATTGGACACATAAATCTTTACGTTACACAGTGAAAGGTAATCCATTTGTGTCTCGCATGCGTAAATCAGATTGTATGTTTCCCGAAGATACTTGGAAATAAATGCCATCTTTCATTGATTACTATCATGAAAATGAAATCTCTCTCCTTATAAGTCAATCAATCGTGCCGTCAACATGCGGATGGGTTGATTGTTTTTCTTTGTATCCATCATATTTTTTGATTCATCTCCTCTTATTGAACTTGTTCTTAATTATAAAATATAACAATAGAATTATTTATAATTATTAAATTTAGATGCATTAATATTATTGATATTATTTTCAAAAACTAGAAATATTGATTTGTTGCATGTATAATGTTAAAAGCGCCCTTTTATAACGCTTACATATAAAAGCTTATTTAGGGAGAGGGATATTCAACAAGGGGGATTTGAAAATGATAGAACTTAATGCAATTACAACATTATGTTTAGCTTGTATCCTTTATTTACTTGGTAAGGCTATCGTTAATCACGTTAATTTTTTAAAACGTATTTGTATACCAGCACCAGTGATTGGCGGCTTAATCTTTGCTATTTTAGTTGCGGCTTTGGATTCATTTGGCATGGTTAAGATTAAATTAGATGCTTCATTCATTCAAGATTTCTTCATGTTAGCATTCTTTACGACAATCGGTCTTGGTGCATCATTGAAATTATTTAAATTAGGTGGCAAAGTCTTGCTATTATACTTTATGTTTTGTGCTATCATTTCAGTCATTCAAAACATAGTTGGTGTATCACTAGCAAAAGTATTAAATATTAAACCTTTGTTAGGATTAACAGCAGGTTCCATGTCTATGGAAGGCGGTCATGGTAATGCTGCTGCTTATGGTAAGACAATTCAAGATTTAGGTATTGATTCGGCACTGACAGCGGCTCTTGCAGCTGCAACTTTAGGTCTTGTATTTGGAGGGCTTATCGGTGGTCCAGTTGTAAAATTTTTAATCAAACGTTATAACTTAAAGCCTCAACATAGTGACGATACATTTAAAGATTATAGCCAAGTAGCATATAACGAACATTTACATAGTAAATTTAATGCCACTGAAGTATTCTTCATTCAATTTACAATCGTTGTATTCTGTATGGCAGTTGGAAGTTATTTCAGTCATTTGTTTACAGCTCAAACAGGGATTAATGTTCCAATTTACGTTGGCTCATTATTTGTAGCTGTTATTGTCCGAAATATCTCTGAAAGTTTTAATTTTAATATTGTAGATTTAAAAATTACTAATCAAATTGGCGATGTCGCATTAGGTATTTTCTTATCTCTTGCGCTAATGAGCATTCAATTAATCGAAATTTATAAACTTGCTATACCTCTTATTATTATCGTTTTAGTTCAAGTTGTCGTTATGATTTTATTTGCTGTTTTAATTTTATTTAGAGGTTTAGGAAAAGATTATGATGCTGCAGTAATGGTAGGTGGTTTTATCGGTCATGGGCTTGGTGCAACACCAAATGCCATGGCAAATTTAGATGTTATTACTAAAAAATATGGAAACTCACCTAAAGCATATTTAGTTGTACCTATTGTTGGTGCATTCTTAATCGATTTAATTGGTGTTATAGTCATTATGGGATTCATTCAATGGTTTAGTTAAACACCAAACTCATAAATAAAAGAGGAGGCCTTCGCCTCCTCTTTTATTTATCCTCGATGTATATTCAAGTTACGTTGTTCTATCCATGACAATATTTCCGGACTAAATACGATTTGTTTTTGTGTTAAGTCGTCAATATTTTTAGCATCTAACATCGTCATTATTGATTTCATGTGTTCAATAAATGATTCTACATAAGCTACTGTATGTGCAATGCCATTATTTTCAACTTGATTTAAAAACGGACGTGACATACCAGTTGCCTTTGCACCAAGTGCTAAACTTTTAATTGCATCGAGTGGTGTACGTAAACCACCACTCGCGAAAACTGAAATTTCGCTTTGATAAGCCGTTGTTTCAAGTAATGACTCAACTGTAGACTGTCCCCATGATGATAAGTAATCCATATCTTTATTTGCACGACGTTCATTTTCAATATCTACAAAGTTAGTACCACCTTTGCCACTAACATCGACATACTTGACGCCTATTTGTTGTAAGTCATGCATTAATTCTTTGCTCATACCAAATCCAACTTCTTTTATAATGACTGGAACAGACACTCGTGATACAATCGACGCTATATTATCTAACCAAGTCACAAATTCACGATTCCCTTCAGGCATAACTAATTCTTGAGGAGAATTAACATGGATTTGTAACGCTTGTGCCTCAAGTAATTCAACTGCTTCCAAAGCCTTTTCTACTGGTACGTCCGCACCAACATTGCTAAAAATCATGCCTTCAGGATTCATTTTTCGCGCAATCGTAAACGTCTCAGCCATGCGTGGATTTCTCAATGCCGCATGTGTTGATCCAACTGCCATCGCTAAGCCAGTTTCTCTTGCAACTACAGCTAGCTTTTCATTGATGTTTTTCGTCCACTCGCTACCACCCGTCATTGCATTAATATAAACCGGATATGCCATCGTTAAGTCAGGCGTCTGTGATGTCAAATCGATATCATTTACATTAATTGATGGGATAGAATGATGCACAAAACGCATCTTATCAAAATCTGAATGCATTGCGTCAGATTGGGCCATTGCTATTTCAACATGTTCATTTTTTCTCTGTTCTCTTTGAAAATCACTCATGATTAAACCTACCTTTTCGTCATTTCTAATTTAAAACCATTTTTTACGTCTGAAAAAGATGATTAATACGACAGCTATAACAAACATTACAGCTAAGCAAATATAATATCCATAATGTAAATGTAATGCCGGCATATTTACAAAGTTCATACCATAAATCCCAGCTATGAATGTTAACGGTGAAAATATAACTGATACTAACGTTAATACTTGCATAATACTATTCATTCTAAATGACGTGTATGACTCAAAATTTTCTCGTATTTCGTTTGTCATTTCTTGAGCAGTACGAATGATATTACGTTGCTTAATCAAGTGGTCATCGATATGTTGAATGTATAGCGAATGTTTATTATCTATAATCAAATCACCATTTTGTTTCATTGTATCAATTAGCTCTTGCATAGGAAACAGTACACGTTTTACTTTAATCAAATCCGAACGTAACTTAAAGACACTATCCATGACCATTTTATTAAAGCGATCATCTACATGGCGGTCTTCAAAATGATAAACACTATCTTCAAGTGCATATACAAAGTTGAAATATTTATCAACCATCATATCTAAAATTAATATGACGACATCTGCACAATCTAATTCTGCATCTAATGTATTCATATACTTATAGACTACTTTATTTAATGATTCCAACGTTTGATGATGATATGTTACTAATACATTGTCTTGTATAAAAATATTTAGTGCTATTGGTGAATAGTTTGACCCCATAATACTATGGAATACTAAGTATTGATAATCTTTATAAGATTTATATTTAGCTCGTGGCATACCGTTAATTGCATCATCCACTTCTAAATCATTAAAATTAAAATGTGCTTTAAACCATTCATTTTCTTGTTCATTCGGTTCATCAAAATCATACCAAACAATAGTCGCATCTTTTGGTATCTCTTTGATATCATCAACTACTTTAAACGGTTCATATGTAGTTTGATACCGTATCTTTAAAGCCATCGATACTCCCCCTAAATAACGAATTCTCTATTATTTTATCATGAATTAAATAACGTGTATGTCTTAATTTATTTTAGTATGATAGTCACTAAGGAGATGGTTATTATCAAACAACTTTTTACACATACTCAAACCGTAACATCTGAATTCATTGACCATAACAATCATATGCATGATGCAA
Organism: Staphylococcus sp. EG-SA-15; assembly: GCF_017151895.1. Classification (NCBI taxonomy): domain Bacteria; kingdom Bacillati; phylum Bacillota; class Bacilli; order Caryophanales; family Staphylococcaceae; genus Staphylococcus; species Staphylococcus sp. EG-SA-15. The sequence goes on from NZ_JACVZN010000013.1 coordinate 6,804, forward strand.
ATTATAATATCATTTTTAGTGACGTCGTGAATCGTTTTAATTACAGCCACGGTCTTTCTTTAAAAGAACGCGAAAATTTAGCATATACGCTATTTACACTAGAAGAACATACGACATACCTCTCAGAATTGTCTCTTGGCGATGTATTTACTGTTACTTTATATATTTATGATTACGATTATAAGCGGTTGCATTTATTTTTAACATTAACTAAAGAAGATGGTACACTAGCATCAACAAATGAAGTAATGATGATGGGAATTAATCAGCACACACGTCGTTCTGATGCTTTTCCTGAATCATTTTCAACACAAATAGCACACTATTATAAAAATCAATCAACTATCACTTGGCCTGAACAATTAGGACATAAAATAGCAATTCCACACAAAGGAGCATTAAAATGACAGATGCATTACAACAAAAGATTCATATCGAATTACTAGATTTATTAGATGATGTTAAGTTTGAATTAACAGAATTAAATGCACAAAAAGGGTTATACATTAACGGACCAGCAAATCAGCTACTTAAGCGTGGCGTGCATATGGCTTATGTTCAAGGACAAAAGCAAGCCATCGATAATATTATGACTATTGTGGAACAACAGCTTGAAGATCAACATTTCCTAGAACATTATGATAAATTTCAAAATGAGGTTGCTCATCGCAATTATGATAAAACAGCTAACTTTGCAGAACTTAGTGATATTCCACGTCAATTCGATAATTTTTTAGATCAATTTTATCAAATTAAAGGGCAATACTTTATCATCACACATATCAATACACTTATTGGTGATTTTCACTCAGAAGCTCATTAACAATTAGTCTATATAACCCTTGCTATATTTTCAAAAACAAAACCCAATTACGTTTTCATGTCAAATATCATCTTGCATGAAATCGTAACTGGGTCATTTATATGTTATTAGTTATTTTGTGTTACATCCTCATCTATCGATTTGGCAATTTGTTTAATAGCTTTATGTGATTGTCTAATTGGATAAATTGGAAAATCATGTACCATCTTAGGATAATCATAAAACTCAATGTATTGATGATGTTGCAACATCATTTGTTCAAATAGCTTCATATCAGGATGTGTCATTTCACGTCCACCACCAAACATATAAACTGGTGGCAATCCTTCTATTGTGCCATTAATTGGCGATATGCGCTTATCTGTTAATGGTAGGCCATTCGCCCATTTTTTCATAATCTCATTGACACCAAACTGACTTAGAACCGCATCTTGTTCGATTAAGGCGTCCGAAATATCTTTATTAGATAGTGTTGCATCTAAAATTGGTGAGATTAAATACAATTTATTCGGTAATGGCTGTTGATTATCTAAAAGAGATTGTACAAAGGATAATGCCAGTGCACCACCTGAACCATCACCCATGACTACGACATTTTGATGTCCTACTTCAGATACTAATTGATCATAAACACGTTGTATCGCTTGGAAAGTATCGTCAATATGAAACTCTGGTGTCTTTGGATAGATAGGCAGTACAACCTCATATAATGTACTTAAAGTGATTTTATCCAACAATCTCCAATGGAACGGTGATGGTTGTAGTGCATTGAATCCACCGTGAATATATAAAATTTTCTTATCAATTTGATGTCTGAAATTAAAGCGAAAGACTTGCATATCATCTAATGACAATTTTTCTAAATTTGCTTTAACATTTAATGTTGAAGGCTGCTTATGTTTTTTTCTATTTTCAATTTCTCTTTTATAAAAAAATCTTTCAACATCTTGATCATTTTTAAACATAATCGAGCGATTGTGAAGCAAATATTTATTGACAACGCTATTCATAACACGGTTTCTAATCAATGTCTTAACCTACCTTTATATATTTTATGTATCCAATGATTGTCTATCCCCTACATTCTTTGCCAAAAAAAGTATATAATGTAGAAGATATTTTCTTTTTCACTTTCAAATTTAAGACTACAATTGAACAGTGATTTTTCATCATTATAACAGACAACTAGACATATTGATAAGTAAAGAAAAGAACTTTATACGGAGGTACCTTGCATGACAAATCCAAATCAACGATTAGAACCATTTGATGAGACATTTCAACAACCGAATATTCATCGTGGTAAGCGATATGGTAAGAAAAAACGTTCATTGGTAAGCATGATTATTCAAATCATTGTTGTTATATTAACCGCAATCGCTGGATACAGCATGTGGAAACAACCCATTTTTAATATTGTCTTCACCAAAGAATCTGTAGATTTTGATGGCATTAAAAATTTTAACGAGACAATTGGAAAAATGCATCAATTAAATATTAATTTGGGTAATATCAATGATTTACAACAAGGAATCGATCGCTTAATTTTAGTCTTTAACGGTTTCTTTATTTTATGTATCGTTAGCCTAGTCATAACAATACTGACAATTGTATTTAATCGCACAGTTCTAAAAGTAGTAAATATTTTAGTGTTAACAATTATGTTAGTCATTACATTGTATTTCAGTTATATTATTAAAGCACTCGCACAAGAAATTGCAGATGTTTTCAAAAAATATTATTTAAATGTACCACCAGATCAAGTGATTACAGAAGCTGACGCTATTCATAACGGCATCATTTTACTTGGCTGTAGCATCGGTTTACTTGTTATAAGCTTATTCTTCCGTAATCGCATGCCTCGTTTAAAATAATGTTATATAGTAGGGATTGGGACAGAAATGTTATTTTCACAAAATTCATTTCGTTGACCCACTTCCTGCTTTTTCTTTATTAATGACCTACTACGTCAATGCCAAATTTTAATATAATTCCTCTAACATTCTATAAATCAACAAATAAAAAAAGTATCGATAACCATATTTGGCACCGATACTTTAAAAATCATGTCCCCACAACATAATTTTTGATTAGTCACACTTCAATTAATTTATTTTATTTATTCATGATTGATACTATTATCTGCATCTAACTTTTGAGCTGTAGCTTTTGCTTTTTTATTACTTTGTAAAAATAAACATAAAATTAAGGCGATGATGCTAAATATCGTTGCAACTATAAATGCATCATTAATACCTTCAACCGTTGCTAGTTTATTTACAAATTGTAGTAACACTTTCATTGCGCCTTCTTGTCCGCCATATTGTGATGCTAATTCACGCATATGATCTTGTACAACAGGATTCGTTTTATCTAACTCTTCCCCAAAAGCTGATAAGTGTTGTGTAGTTTGTGTTGTCATTACAGTAACTAAGATTGCTGTACCTATAGAGCCTGCTAATTGACGCATCGTATTTAAGAAAGCATTACCATGAGAGGCAAGTCGTCCCGGTAACGCATTAATAGCTGCAGTTACCATTGGCATCATTATAAATGCCATACCAAATGAACGAAGTACATAGATACCCATGATTGTCATATATGGTGTATCCATATTTAATTTAGTTAATTCCCATGTTGCATAAGTCATTACAGCAATACCAAAGATAGCTAATGGTTTTAAACCAATAGTATCTAACAATTTACCTGCAAATGGTCCTAGTAGACCCATAATTAGAGAACCAGGTAATAATAACAATCCGGAATCTAATGCTGAGAATCCGCGTAAATTTTGTAAATAAATCGGTAATAAAATCATACCACCATATAAACTTAACATTACAACCATATTAATAATTGTTGTTAATGTAAATGTTGGGAATTTCAATACTTCTAAATTCAACATTGGTGATTTCATTCTTAATTCTCTAATAACGAATAGAATAATAAAGATAATACCAATCGCAAACATTGTTTCTATCTCTACTGAACCCCAACCTTTGTTGCCAGCTTCTGAGAAACCATATAACAAAGCACCAAAACCAATCGTACTAAAAATGATACCTGGGATATCAGCTTTAGGGTTTGTTGTATATTGATATAACTTAAACCATACAAAACCAATTAAAATAGCGATAATCCCGATAATGAACATACCGTAAAACATCACATTCCAATGGTAATTTTGTACAATATAACCTGATAATGTTGGACCAATTGCAGGTGCTAAAATCATTGCGATACCCATTGTACCCATGGCAGCACCACGTTTTTCAGGTGGATAAATTGTAATAATAACAATTGAACCTAATGGCATTAGTACACCTGCACCAATGGCTTGTAATACACGTCCAACCATCATGATTGGGAAATTCATTGAAATCGCACAGATTAATGAACCAATTGTAAAGAGTACTAACGCAACTAAAAATAATTTTCGATATGAATATTTATTAAATAGATACGCCGTAATTGGTATTAAAATACCGTTTACTAACATGAATCCCGTCATCAACCATTGCCCTGTTGACGCAGAAATATTAAATTCCGTATTAATTTTTGGTAAAGCAACATTTAATAATGTTTGGTTTAAAATCGCAATAAACATACCGAATAATAATGCCGCTAATATTTTACCGCGTGAAACACCTTCACCAAAAATAAAGTTTTTATGTTCTTTTTTTATTTTTTCATTCACTTTATATTCTTCTGATTCAGGATTTTTAGCAGCAACTGCTTCCTCATCCTTATTATTAGTGAATGCTTCTTGATCTTTCTCAGACCCCTTTGTGTAACCATTTAGACTAACTTGGCTATGATCATCTTGATTGTCAACACGCAACTCTTCATGCGTCATACGTTGTGTCGATTGATCAGTTGTTTTGTCTAAATCACTAGCTTTAAATTTAGATTGATTTGATTGACGTGTCGTAAATTGTTGTTCCTTTTGTTGGCGTTTGCCTTTTTTTCTTGATCTTATTAAAAATAAATTGATAACCCCAACAATAATGAGCGCTAAAATAATGTAGCTAATAATGAAGGTCGTAGTCATTTAATGACCCCCTTAATTTTTATGGATTTTTACTTCAGCGTTCATTCCAGGAACAACTTGTTTAGACGGTTCTGATTCTAGAGTGATTTTAACAGGTATTACTTGAGAAACTTTAGTGTAGTTACCATCACTATTTGATGATGGCATTAATGAAAAGCTTGCAGCAGTTGCTTTTCCAATACTATCAACTTTACCTTTAATAGAAGCTTTTTGACCGTCAATAGTCACATCAACATCTTTACCTACTTCAACATCTTTAATATCTTTTTCGTCAATATTTGCTGTTACATATAAATCATCTAAATTGTATGCATAAGCGATTGGGTTACCAGCTTGCACCATTGAACCTTCCATACCATCTAATTTGGCAATTGTACCTTTTTGAGGCATTTTAAGATCCATATCTTTCGTTTCGCCATCTTGACCTTGTACAGTAACAATTGCTACTTTGTCACCTTTATCGAGTTTGTCACCTTGTTTAACATTAAGTGATTTAATTTGTCCAGATGCAGGACTTGCTATTTTAATTTGATCGCCATTTACTTTTGCATTATCAGTTGTTACATAGCTTGTTGTTTTATTCCAAAAATAAAAGCCAGCAATCCCAATTGCTAACAGTACAACAACCGTAATGACATTAATTAATATCATCTTTTTCATGAAACATTTCCTCCTATTTGCTTTTAAAATTCACTTTATTTATTATAGAGACATGATAACTAAAAAAACACCAACAATTTTTATAAGAGTGTTGGTTAAAATTCACAAAGGTGTAACAATATGAAACGACAAGCCAAAATAGAAATTCAAAACGCACTTGTTGATTTGATGGCTGAATATCCTTTTCAAGAAATATCCACTAAAATGATTTGCGCGTATTGTAATATTAATCGTTCTACTTTTTATGATTATTACAAAGATAAATTTGATTTATTGGATACCATCAACTCAAAGCATAAGGAAAAATTCCAATTTCTTCTAAGCGCGCTACATCATAATTTCGAAAATATTAAACAGGATAAGCTTAAACTTTATAAATTCTTCATTATTATTGCTAAGTATATCAAGCACAATGAGCAGTTTTTCAAAGACATTTTAGTTACCTATCCAATGAAAACATTATTCATAGACTATATAAATTTAGCGAGAGATTACTATCAACAAATTATGAATGACTATAGTACTACAGTAACCAATAAACAGCTTTATGTTACATATATCATAGGCGGTCAAGCTGGGGTGTTTATTAATTGGCTTTCGAATGGTTGTAATGAATCACCTGAAGAAGTTGCTGACATTTTATTGGCTAATACGATTAAACTTCAAAACTAATAATACGGTTTCATTCTAATAAAGAAATGCTATAAAACAACTAGATAAAGTTAAACCAAATGGATAGATAATAGTACATATGTAACGGTGCTATCAATATAAAAATGCCGAGATTTCCACATAATAATCTCGGCATTTTTATTTTTGATGCTAAATTCATAGGTCTATGAATAGCTCAAGTTTTGTTTTTTAATTTTTCAATTCAATATAATAGAAGAAACTATGTTTATCATCGATTTGTTTTAAATACCTTCATATTATAAATCTGTAAAATAATTAATATAACTGCTGTAGCTATAATAATAATTATGTAAGGTATAGGATTATCTTCACCTTTTACCCCCACTAATGGCGATGCAACACCACCAAATAAAAACTGTACTAAACCTAATAAACTTGATGAACTCCCTCTACCACTACTACTTTCATCCATAGCTATTGTAAAACCAAGTGTCGCAACACCTGTCACTGGTGCTATTAAAATGATAAATCCTATCGCTAAAATCCAAAAGTTCCAATGATTAAGCAATACAATCGTCACTAAAATTACACCGATAATCTGAATCATCGTCATGCCTCTCATCAATTTTTGTGAGTCTATAAAATCAACAAGGTACCCAGTAAGTTGACTTGATATAATGAGCGTAATACCAATTCCTGCAAACATCCAACTAAATTGTATTGCAGTCATGCCATAAATTTTTTGAATAATAAACGGAGACGCAGAAATATAAGTAAATAATATTACAAATGTCATACCTTGAATGAGCATTGGTAATACAAAACGTGGCGTCTTCAATAATATTTTGAAGTTTTTAAACATTGTCTTTAATCCACTACTTGACTCACGATTTGTCACTGTTAATGATTCAGGTACTTTTAATAAAGAACCTATGACCATGACGAAGCCAAAGATAGTCAGAATGACAAAGACCATACGCCAGACAGAATAATTTAAAATTATGCCCCCTATTGTTGGCGCAACAACTGGTGCAATACCATTAACAAGCATCAATAATGCCATAAACTTAGTTAGTTCATTACCACTATACATATCACTTGCTATAGCTCTTGAAATAACTGCTGCTGCGCCACCTGTCACTCCTTGAAGAAATCTTAATGCAACCATCAGCCAAATATTATGTACAAAAACAATACCTAAACTTGCTAATGTAAAAATAATCATAGCTATAATAAGCGGCTTTCTGCGCCCAGTTGAATCTGAAATTGGACCAGCAAACAAATTACCAAACGCTAAACCAATCATAAACATCGATAATGTTAATTGTGCGTTAGACGTCGTTGTTTGAAAATCATGTCTAATATCTGGTAATCCAGGCAAAAACATATCTATCGATAATGCTCCAATGGCCGTCAAAGATCCTAAAATAATAATAAATATCGGTGAACGCTTGTTAAAATGCGTTAAATCATTCATATGACTATCTCCTTTATATAATGATTAGTTTATAACTATCACGAACAGAAACTAAATTTAAATATGCTCTTTTATATATTAGCATTAGTCACAAGTTTCATGAACATCATTACAACTTATAAAAGGTATAAAATGATATAAACCTCAGCACTTCATAAATTTTTCCACAAAAAACAATCCCTTCAAAGTAATTCACACTAATTGTAAATACTTTGAAAGGATGTTGTTTGTATTCCATGACACATGCATCTTATTTAAGTTTTATACTCTATTTTTCTGATGTCTTGATTAATTGCAAGCGGTCTTGCGAGCCTTGTTCAAGCTCATATTCTTTATCTACTTGCTTACCGTTTTCATTTATTAATCTTACGGTTGCGGTAATCTTATCACCATGTTTTTCAGCATCTATAATTTGTGGTGAACTAATCATCATTAAACTTCCTTTAGATACACGCTTCTTTACATCAACATAAAAAGATGATCCTTTTTTTATATATGACGATACAAAATCAAAATCTGACTGATTAAACGCAGCATTATTCGCTAAAGAATATCCAGCAAAGAATTCTATCAATTTGTTCTTCAAGCTGTTTTCTTCTTTTTCTTTCTTTTCAACATAGTCTTCGATATCTTCACTGTCAAAATTCAAAGTTATTTCTGTATTGTATTTTAAATCGCTGGCTTTAATCGTCTTCGTCTGTGTTGTAAATGTTTTACCTTTCGCTTTACCTGAAGCTGAAATGGTAATATCTTTATTTTGTGGATATGGACCATACGTTTTGGAACTTGAAAATGCCATTTCACGGTCATTTATAGTTACTTTTTTAGAACTATCATTTAATTTTGTATCGCCTTTTAAAGTTACAGTTATATTTGCTTCTTCAAAATCTTCAGTAACATCTACCGTTTCAGAATTACTTTGTCTAAAATCAAATTTTAAATAGCCTGCAAAATCACCGTTCTCAGTTGATTTCATAGCTGGAATTCTATATGTCCCCGGTATAAAATTACCTATTGGTGTCACTTTATTTGCTTCAGCTATAACCATCTTTTTCTTACCACCAGATTTAAACTCATATTTTGTTTTTTCTTTCGGTTTAACAATTGGTTGCTTGGTAGGTGCAGTAAAGCTCATATTATCGAAAAAGATATAACGCGTGCCATTTTTACTTACACGTAATATATTTTGACCAGATCTGGTTTGAATATAAGAAGCTACGCTGGTCTTACTCTTATTCAATTTATGTACCGTATTTTTAAGGTCGCTGACAAATTGCTTAAGCCCAACTTCATCTTTGATATAGTTAATGTATACTTTCGCTTCTTCAGAATCTACTTTATTATCTTTAGTACTTAATAATGTTGCTACTTTTTGTTTATCATTATTCTCAATCGCATTCACTAATATTTTAGTTTGCGCTTCAGGTGAATTGAAGTTTCTTAGTAAAAAGAACAATATAATAATTAAGATTAAAATGAAAAAACCAATTGCCCAAGGCACCATTTTTCTCATCTTGATGTTATTAGTTTGTATATCTTCATCGGTTGACTTTCTATATAATGCTTGACGACTATCAAATTTATGTCCACATTGTGTACATATCTGTACATCATCTTGTGCTTGTTGTCCGCACTTCGGGCAAGATTTCATACTTTCACCTCAATTCTGTTCCTCTTCAATTGTTATATGTATATCACAAAAATTATTTCATTATTTTACCATTATTATTTTACAAATATTATCCCAAGAATACAATTCAAGAAATGATTAACTTTACTTTAGAATTGTACCTTATTACATTATTTATGAAAGTACTCTCTCAATTATAACTAAAAAGAAGGTGTTCAATACATACATATTTAGTCTTATATTTGAACACCTTCAAAAACCTATTTATGATTGCTATATGTTTTAATGCGATGATTGATGACTTCTAATACTTGCCTTACATTTTCAATATCTTCAGAATTTAAATCATTAGTAATATCTTGCGCAATATCTGTCATAATCGCATTACGTTCTTTCAAATATGCTCTACCTTTGTCAGTTAAGGTTATGAATTTCAAACGTTGATCAATATTTAAATTTGGTTTATCTAACTTAACTAATTTAGCATCGATTAACTTTTTAATTCGTCGGCTTACTGCGGCCTTATTTACACCTTGTCTTTGCGTGATTTCACTAATTGTCAAAGGTTCTTTATTTAACATACCTAATACGTTAGACTGCTCTAATGAAATTTCATATTCATTTTGTAAATCTTTCAACATTTTTGCAGTTAATGCGTTAACGTTATTTATAAACTGCTCTAAAAATTGAATATGGTCTTGTAAATGTTTTACCATAATTATTTCTCCCTAATTACTATTTTTATAAAGTATCCTCAGCAATCATTGTATCGCACATCTAAAAAACACAAAAATATTGACCCATATATAATATAACAAATTAAGACTTACATGTTGCTGCGTTCTCCTTGCTTTAATAAATTAAATCATCTACATTTATATTTAATATTTATTATAAGCGAGGTGTCAGTATGTTATTGAATTTATTATTAATATTTATACTTATCGTTATTTGTCCGTTAATTTTCAACTATACTCTGACGTTAAATTTAACATGCTACATCTTAGTTGTCATATCGATATTTTTGTCACTCATCTATAGCATCATGACCTATACTTTCCCTTGGTCTATGTTTGTAACATTTATAATAATCAGTATTATCATGCTATTCAAACATAGATATTTATTTTCTCATACTTCTAGTCGCTTATTTATTAAAAAATTATTATCTTTTTCATATAAATTTGTACTCTACACATCAGCACTTTTATTTATAAGTACGATTCAGTCACCTATTGTGAAAGGTTTGTCTATGTGGTTAGCTATATTATGTCTTTCCCTGTTACTAACCTTTATTTGTTATCTCGTTTGGACAGTATCATATAGACATAGATCATACAACAAAGAAGTTGATATCATAATTGTGTTAGGTGCTGGTATTTTTACCGAATTTGTCACACCAATGCTTGCAGCGCGTTTAGACCGTGCACTTGATATCTATCAACAACAAGCATCAGCAACAAAGATTATTGTATCTGGCGGACAAGGACCAGACGAACCAATTTCTGAAGCTTTAGCTATGCAACGTTATTTGATTGCACATGGTGTTGATAAAACAGATATACTAATGGAATCTCACTCTATAAATACATACACAAACTTTTTATATTCTAAACAAATCATCAACAATTTGTATCATGAAGCAGTTAAAATTGTTTGTGTAACAAGTCAGTTTCATGTATTGCGCGCCTTACGACTAGCCCAAAAATTAGGTTTATCTATCGATGGTGTCGGAAGTCATACACCATATCACTTTTTCTTACATGTGCTCATTAAAGATTATCTAGGCGTAATGTATCAGTATAGATTGTTATTAACATTATATTGTTCAAGTAGTTGGTTTATATGTCTTTACGCCGCTTTTATTTATAATAGTTAATCCACAAACAAACTATTATTATAGGTTGTTTCTAATATTGCGTCAAACTATCTTTAAATATTCGTTAATCCTTGATTAGACAATTGTTATATTGAAAATAAATAAACTAAAGCACGTCATCATTTTATATAATAGTGACGCGCTTTTTTGTAAACCCAAATCGTATTCTGTTATCTAACTTTTATACTACTATGTCTTAAATCATTAACATTTAGCGTCTTTACAAGCCACTAATCAGTTATTTTGCCATCTTCTAATTCAATCACTCGATCTGCATATTCAAATAATCTTCGATCGTGTGTAATCATAATACCAATCATTTGTTGTTCTTTAATTTGTTGACGTATCATCTCAACAACTTTTGTTGCTCTATCGGCATCTAAACTTGCTGTGGGCTCATCTGCTAAAATGATTTTCGGATTATTCATAAATGCTCTCATAATCGCAACACGTTGCTTTTCACCGCCAGATAACTGATGCGGATATACATTCAAGCGATCTTCTAACCCAATATTTTTCAAAAGTTGTATTGCTCTTGTTGAACTTTGTTGTTTGGTCATTCCCGCTTCTTGGCCTACGAGTGTCAATTGCTCTATCACTTTTAAATAAGGAACTAAATGTGAAGATTGAAAAATAAAACCAATATCTTCCAATCGCAAATCACTAGGACGATGCTGTTTATCAAACAATGGTGCATCATTGTAAAGCACTGTACCACTCGTTTGACTTAACAATCCGCCTAATATCGTTAGCAATGTTGTTTTCCCAGAACCAGAGGCACCATTTAAAATGACAAATTCCCCTTGTTCCACTTCAAAATTAATACCTTTTAAAACTTTTGTTTCAGACAAACCTTCTCCGAAATTTTTGACGATATCTTTAACGACTAATGCCATTATTCTGCACCTCCAATTGCTTCGATAGGATCCACTTTAAATAATTTGATAAATGATAGTGAGGCACCTAAAATCGCTACTAATATAAATATCCCCACCATTAATAAAATATTTTGCGTTGTTAAGTAAAAAGGCATCGTTACCGGCATCATAAATGATAGTCCTACTATGATGATCACAGCAATACCTACCCCAATTATTGTTAGTGTTAAAATTTGTAAAACTAACGCACTCAATAAATGTCTTGTCTTAATACCAATTGCTTTCAAAATGCCAATTTGTGATATTTTTTGAATCGTCATAACATAGAAAAATGCACTTAGAACGATTGCTGTAATAGCAAACAAACTAACAATCATCATATTTAACGGTGCTTGCTCTGCTTGATAACTCGCAATATTACCTGTTAAATCTTTTTCACTCACAACTTGAACGTCATTTATTTTATTAAGCTCATCACGTTGTTGTTGTGTTAAATTTTTCACTGGATAAAATGCCGTATTAACCTTATTCAATGCATTAAATCCGTTATCGTTCAATAGCACAATGGAACTATGCGCATACATTGTGTCGTTTAAAATACCAGAAACTCTATAACTAGTTGAATTATTTTTAAAATGTAATCTATCCCCGACTCTAATGTTGTCTGCAGCTAACTTATCATTAATAGCGACCTCATGAGCATTTTTAGGATAATCACCTTTTTTAAGTTGTATGCGTTGTTGTTTAACGTCATTCATTGTAATCACATCTTGTTCTTTATTAGATAATTTCAATGTTTGAATATTCATTTTATATGGTTCTTGATGAATTACCTTTTTAATTTGATTCTGTTGCGTATCACTAAGTTGCGATTTCTCAATTTGCGGCTCTTTCATTTTTTGAACAACATATTCATCATTATCAAAGTGTTCAAATAACGAAATATTCTCCCTACCAAGCCCTTGAGCTAAACCACTAATAAATAACACCATAATACTTAATAAAAGAATGATTAATGTGATTAAAATATAACGAAATTTGTAAAACATAATCTCTTTTATCGCTAATTTCATATCGATTCACTTCTCCCTATTTCTTCTTTAGCGTCAGTATAAGGTTGAAATATGAACTCAATATGAACAATTGTTTTTTTACGCAAAAATATTTTACATGTATAATAAATGAAAAAGATAAGGGAGTTTATAGCTATGGTGCAATGTCTTGTTGTCGATGACGATCCTCGAATCCTAAATTATATAGCTAGCCATTTACAAACAGAGCACATTGATGCATATACACAACCAAGTGGTGAAGCTGCATTAAAACTTTTAGAAAAACAGCGTGTCGATATTGCAGTGGTAGATATTATGATGGATGGTATGGACGGCTTTCAATTATGTAATACATTAAAAAATGATTATGATATACCAGTTATTATGTTAACAGCGCGGGATGCACTTAGTGACAAAGAGCGTGCGTTTATAAGCGGTACTGACGATTATGTAACCAAACCCTTTGAGGTTAAGGAACTTATTTTTAGAATTCGTGCGGTATTACGTCGATATAATATCAATTCAAATTCAGAAATGACTATTGGCAACTTAACGCTAAACCAATCCTATTTGGAACTCCAAGTATCTAATAAAACGATGACGTTACCGAACAAGGAATTTCAATTATTATTTATGCTTGCAGCACGTCCTAAGCAAATCTTTACTCGTGAACAAATAATAGAAAAAATTTGGGGCTATGATTATGAAGGAGATGAGCGAACAGTTGACGTTCATATTAAGCGACTACGCCAAAGATTAAAAAAATTAAATGCCACACTTACAATTGAAACAGTAAGAGGACAAGGCTATAAGGTGGAGAATCATGTTTAAAACACTCTATGCTAGAATTGCGATTTATTCCATTACGGTTATTTTATTTAGTGCATTAATAAGTTTTGTATTAACAAATGTTTACTATCATTATAATTTAAAAGCATCTAATGACGTGAAAATCATGAAGACGCTTAAAGAAGCAAGACAATATGAACAATCAGCTAAACCAACGCACATTCAACAATATTTCAAACATTTAGGGCAAATGAATTACCAAATAATGACCGTTGATCAAAAAGGTCATAAGACATTTTATGGGGAGCCATTTAGAGAAGATACTTTATCACAAAATGCTATTAACAACGTATTAAATAATAAAGATTACCATGGTATTAAAGATAAACCATTCGCATTATTCGTAACTGGATTTTTCGACAATGTAACAGATAATACTGTTGGTATTAACTTTAAGACAAAAGACGGTTCAATAGCAGTATTCATGCGTCCAGATATTGGAGAAACATTTAGCGAGTTTAGAACATTCTTAGCCGTCTTGTTAATGTTGTTATTATTTATCTCGATTTCATTAGTTATCGCATCAACCTATTCAATCATTCGTCCAGTAAAAAAGTTAAAGCTAGCGACCGAACGCTTAATTGATGGTGATTTTGAAACACCTATCAAACAAACACGCAAAGATGAAATTGGAACATTACAGTATCACTTTAATAAGATGAGAGAGTCATTGGGACAAGTTGATCAAATGAGGCAGCATTTTGTACAAAATGTATCTCATGAAATCAAAACACCATTAACACATATTCATCATTTATTAAGCGAGTTACAACAAACTTCTGATAAAACATTAAGACAACAATATATAAATGATATCTATACCATTACAACGCAGCTGAGCGGATTAACAACTGAATTGTTGCTCTTATCCGAATTAGATAATCACCAACATTTATTATTCGATGATAAGATTCAAGTCAATCAACTCATTAAAGATATCATTCGACATGAACAATTTGCTGCTGATGAAAAGTCGTTAATCATTTTAGCTGACCTAGAATCAATCAATTTCCTAGGAAATCAACGTTTGTTACATCAAGCATTGAGTAATTTATTAATAAATGCTATTAAGTATACAGATGTTGGTGGTGCCATTGACATCGCTTTGCAACATAGTCACAACAATATCATTTTCACAATAAGTAATGATGGTTCACCAATTAGTCCACAAGCTGAAGCACGTTTATTTGAACGTTTTTATAAAGTGAGCAAACATGATAATAGCAATGGTTTAGGTCTTGCAATTACAAAATCCATCATTGAATTGCATCATGGTACAATCCAATTCACACAAAGTAACGAGTATGTAACCACCTTTACTATTACACTGCCAAATAATTCACTTTAATCTCTACCTCCTGAAAAAACATTTCTGTTTTTATTTCAGGAGGTATCTTTTATATTGATTAGCGCTTTCTAGCCACTTAACATTTAATTTCTACCATTCAACAAAATTTAAATATATCGATGGTCATTTATGGTTTAATAATTTTGAAGGAGGCATTAACCTATGATGAAACTCAATTTATTTATCAATGCAAATGAGACGGAATCTTATATTGATATACATGCACCTAAAATGAATGATAACGTTCAAAGTATTATTAATGCAGTCAATGATTTAGACAAATCACATACATTAGTCGGATACATAGACAAAGAAATCCATATCATTAATGTATCAGATGTTATAACATTCCAAGTTATTAATAAAAATGTAACAGCCATTACAAGCAATCAAAAATTCAAACTAAAATTACGACTTTATGAACTAGAAAAACAGTTACCACAACATTTCATTCGCATTTCCAAATCAGAAATCGTCAACAAGTATTACATTGAAAAATTATTATTAGAGCCAAATGGACTTATACGTATGTATCTTAAAGATGCACACTACACCTATTCTTCTAGACGTTATTTAAAATCTATAAAGGAGCGCTTATCAATATGAAAAATTTGAAAAACTCATTACTTATTAGCTTAATCATTGGTTTGTCCCTTTCACTGTTCTTTAGTATGTTATTTGCAGACGGCAAATATTATCCACTGAACCCACAATCAACTATTGGCATATTGTATTATACGCATTTCACAGAAACTACCGTAATGTTGATTTCTATCATTTTATGGTTACTCATAGGCGTCGTCTTTTTCCTTGGAGATTTTATCTTTAAATACACAGATTGGAGCATTACTAAAGCAACTATAATGCATTTCATAACAACGTATGTCGGATTCTTGCCTTTAGCAATGCTTGCCGGTTGGTTTCCACTAACAGTGCATTATCTAATCATATTCACAATTATCTTCATTGTGGTTTATGTATTAATTTGGATAATTCAATTCTTTAAAAATAAGAACTACGTAGACACTATTAACAAGCAACTGAAACAATTAAAATGATTTTCATTAACAACTAAAAAACGGTAATGTCTATCACATTAAAAAAGACATTACCGTTTCATTTATTATTTAACTTGTAAATACTTAGTTACTTCTTCATTAATTTTGTGATATAAATCCTCATGATCTGTTAAGCGATAACCAAATGACGGCACCATTTCTTTAATCTTTGGTTCCCACCCTTTGAATTCATCACGATAGCATCGCTGTAAAACATCAAACATAATATCTACAGCTGTTGACGCACCAGGTGATGCACCAAGTAATGCAGCTAATGTGCCATCATCTGACGTAATGACTTCGGTACCAAATTGTAAGTTACCTTTAGAATCCTCAGTATCCTTGATTACTTGGACACGTTGCCCTGCTGTAATCACTTCCCAATCTTCATTTTTAGCATTTGGGAAAAAGACTCTTAAATCATCCATACGCTCATCATTAGATAACATCAATTGTGACACTAAATACTTCGTAAGACTCATTTCTTTGATACCTGCAGATAACATCGTCACGATATTATTTGGTTTAACCGATTTAATTAAATCCATATGTGAACCTGTTTTTAAAAATTTAGGTGAGAAACCTGCAAATGGACCAAATAACAATGAACGCTTGCCGTCTACAAAACGTGTATCTAAGTGCGGCACTGACATTGGTGGCGCACCCACTGCTGCTTTTCCGTACACTTTAGCATGATGACGATCAATCACTTCTTGATTTGTACAGCGCAGGAATAATCCACTTACTGGGAAACCACCAATATGTTTTGATTGTTTAATCCCAGTCTTTTGGAGTAATGGTAAACTCGCACCGCCAGCACCAATAAATACAAAATCAGATTCATATGTTGTCGTTTCATTAGTTTCTAAATCTTTAACTTTAACTAGCCATGCCCCAGATTTCTGTTTCTTGATGTCTAATACATTCTGCTTATATTGAATTCCCACACCACGTTGCTCTAAATTTTCAAATAACTTTGCAGTTAACGCACCAAAGTTAACATCTGTACCAGTTTCATCATAAGTTAAAGCAATTGGTTCATCAGACTTACGACCTTCAATCATTAACGGTACCCAAGATTTCATTTCTTCTTCATCTTGCGATAATTTCATTTTTTCGAATAAAACACTTTTCTTTAACGTTGCAACACGACTTTTTATAAAAGCTACATTATCTTCGCCAATGACAAAACTCATGTGTGGCACCGCTTGAATAAAGCGATCTGGGTTATCTAATTGTCCTGTTTTAACTAAATATGCCCAAAACTGTTTTGAAATTTGGTACTGCTCATTTATCTTAATTGCTTTACTACAATCAACTGTGCCATCCTTACCTTCTTTTGTATAGTTCAACTCGCAAAGTGCTGAATGCCCTGTACCGGCATTATTCCATACATTTGAACTCTCTTCGCCAGGTTGTGCTAATTTTTCAAACACTTTAATATTTTTCTCAGGTGATAATTCTTTAAGTAATGTTCCTAATGTTGCACTCATAATACCGCCACCAATTAAGATGACATCTGTTTTGCTATGTTGTGTTGTCATAACAAATACAGTCCCCCTTTTTAAAATGAATAATGGAACGTTCGAGAAATACGACATATTAATACCACTTTAAATCAATAAGTGTCTCAATAGGTTCCCATGGTGATGCTCTATTACTATCTACTATGTATATTAATATTTTATAATAACGAAACTACTTTAATTATATACTTTATGTGCGATAGCACAAAGACAAAACCACAAACCTTAACAGCTATCAACCAATTTAATTTGATTGCTGATTACTCACTATTCATTTTAACATAAAGCGCTACCATTATTATAATGTCAAACTTCTTTCATTAATGATCCATAAAAAAAAGATGAGATGTTAGAAAACATCTCACCTTCTGTATATTTATATTTTGAAATACGTTTTTTTATAATAATGACAAGATGAAAGTCCAAATACAGATGAATATTAGTAAACATACACTGTATTTCAATGTCATTTTTAATAATTCTGATTCCTTACCAACTTGTTTTACTGCTGCAGTTGCAATTGCAATTGATTGTGGTGAAATCAATTTTGCCGCTACACCACCAACTGTATTAGCAGATACAAGAAGTGAACCACTTGTTCCAATTTGTTGTGCAACAGAAGCTTGAATTGGTGCAAATAATGAGTTGTTATTTACAACTGATCCTGTCATAAACACACCTATCCAACCTAAAATTGGTGATAGAACTGGGAAGACATTACCTGCTTTAGCAATACCTTGACCCATTGCTGCACTTAAACCACCATAAGTTGTGATTTTAGAAATTGCTAAGATGAAACAAATTGTAAGAACTGGTAACCACAACTCTTTAAATGTAACGCCGAATAATCTACCTGCATCTTTAAAGTTAACCTTTTTAGACATTAAAATTGTAATAATAATAGTTAATAAAATAGCTGTACCTGTTTGTCCAATAATATTTAAAGTCAATACTAATGGTTTATGCGTAACTTCGCTGATTGTTCCAGGTAAGTTGAATTTAAATACTAATGATGATAAAGCACCATTTGGTAAGAATAAGTTTTTAAAGAATGGCGCACTCCAAATCATTACAATGACTGTTAATACAATGAATGGGCTCCATGCATGTAATACTGCTTTTGCAGAATGTGCTTTTGCAGGTTCAATTTCTTCATCTTTATTAACACGATAAATGTGTTTTGGTTGGAATTTTTTAGAAAATACTGCTAATGCTAACATTGTTAATAACGGTGGAATAATATCTGCCAATTCAGGTCCACTGAATACAGTTAATAATCCTTGAGTAAGTGTATATGTGATTGAAACTACTAAAATTGCTGGTAATGTTTCTTTAACACCTCTAAAACCATCAATAATAAAGATAAGTAAGAATGGAATAATGAAATTTATGATTGCCAATGTTAAAGTTGCTGATTGAGAAACACCTAATACTGAAACATCTCCAGGTAATTTCAACGTTTCTACAACACCTACAGGGATACCAATCGCACCAAAAGCACCAGACGCTGCATTTGCGACTAAACATAACATCGCAGCTTTTAATGGATTAAATCCTAATTGTGTTAATAAAAGTGCACAAATTGCAATTGGTACACCAAATCCTGCTGCACCTTCTAAAAATGCGTTGAATGCAAATCCAATAAGTAAAACTTGAATACGTTGGTCTTGTGAAATATTTGTAATACTATCTTGAATTGTTAAAAATTGTCCAGATTCAACAGTAATTTTGTATAACAATACTGCCATCATAACGATATAGCCAATCGGAATGATACCTTGGAAGAAACCTTCGACTACTGCACCAGAAGCGATACCAACTGGCAATTTGAAAAATGGTATTGCAATTAGTAATGTTACAACAAGTGTTGTAATAGCTGCATAAATACCTTTCATTTTAAAAACAGTTAAACATAGTAAAAACAGTACAATCGGTATTGCTGCAATTAAAGACGATAATAATAAATTATCAAATGGGTTAAACGTATTTACTAACATAGGCTGACTCTTCTTTCCATAAAGTAGTAGTGTAATTGCTTCATTAAAATCATGCTCTGGCTATAGCATTTTGTTATCGATAACATTTTACAGAACAGTGAGATTAATGTGATTTTTTTCACAATTAAAATATACCATTTTTTCAGACTATTAACAATATCACTTTCCTATTTAATTGTTTTATTTTTCATTTTAAATCTGTTCATCAAAATGAATTGTACTTAATGTAATGAAGTAACTTATACTATTCATGAATTTTACATAAGACCGTGCTAAAATAAGGAAGATACTACGATGAGAAATGGAAGTTATAGCAATGATTAAACAGATAAATGTTTCTAATATGCAAAAGTTTGAATCTCAATTAATGAAAGCTCAGTCTGAAGGTTATACACATGTCGTTCCATATGCCAATGAGATAATGATTTATCAATCTATGTTAGATGCGGTTCAATTATATCCTAAGTCTATCGTGGTTGATTATACTGTGGATGGACAATACAAAAATGATTGTCACTATTTCGGTCAATCATCGATCAACATTGCCGATTGGGCTCAAAACAATAATTATTATCCTAACCTGATATATGCGATTCAACAGACTCTTGATTTAATACATTATTACTCTGTAGAAACGATTTTCGATTTAGCTTTATTGACACTTCTGAAAGGTGATTTATCAATCGATGGTCATGTCGTTTTTGATTTTAAAGCCCCTTTAGCAACAAGTGCTTCAATATGGGAAACTATTAAAACTATTGAAGATTTTGATATGATGTCTCAGTTTTATTTGAATAAAATGGCTTATATTGATCATCATCCTATACCTTTTCGCAACCTTTTTATCGAGGATTCAGAACAACTTAATTCGCCAGATAATTGGTTGTATTCTACCAAGTTTATGCTACCTAAATGGTTATATAAAATAGCAAAGCAACGTGCTGATAACAAACAATTACAAAACTTCGGCCTGTATACGAAGCAACCAAACGTTTTAAAAGATCACATCGTTTTTATCGGTGATCATCATCAATATATAGGTAATTCAAAATATTTATTTACTTACTTCGTTAAACATAATCCAATGACTGCCTGTTATTTTGTTACTGACGATCGTCGCGGACCACATTTCATATCACCTAAGTCTGAAAAAGCTGACGAATTGATTAACAGCGCACGCGTAGTTATAGTTGAAAATGATATACCTGAAACGTTACAACCAAACGGTACTTTAATTCAATTACATCAAGGCACACCAATAATGCAATTATTTTTAGATAGTAAAGAGCCTATTAAAAATATAGAAACACCTTTTTATCGTGCTAAAAGGTATAATCGCTGGTTGCAATTCGATTATGTTATACATTCTGCTGATGATATTAGCCACTTTTATCAAACGGCTTTTCCTAGTCACCAAGCAAATGTATTGGCTTATGGTAATCCTAAACACCAATATTTACTACAAAAGCGTAACGAAAGTACTACTCAACAACAGTATAAGAAATCGTTTAAAATAAATGATCAAAAACCAGTTTTATTATACGCACCTATTGGATTAGAGAGTGCGCAACAATTACCACTATCAGATGCTTTATTCAAAGCCTATCATGTTGTGGTTCAGGGTGTTGATGAAGCGATCTTACCAGAAGAGGCGCTTGTTGCACCAAAGTATCTTAGTGCTCAAGACTTAATTCTAATGTCTGATGTCGTTATCACTGATTACTCAAATATAATATTTGATGCGATGGCTATAGACAAAACAGTAGCATTATACACTCCAAATCACAGTCAATACATTGAGTCTCAAGGTGTTAACGAAGATATTTGGCGTCATCTATCAAAAATTTGGTATACAGACCGACAATTATTAATTAATAATTTAATTTCCCAGGCAATACCAGTGATTAAATATCCACAAATACAACATAAAGAACAACCATTAGAATCTATTTCACAACTTATATTGTCTAAGATGACATCTAATCAATAGTGTTTAAATTTCTCAGTGGCTGTGAATGAGGTTTAAAAGTACTATAAAACGTAAACTTTGATACTTTAAAATACGCAAAAAACGGTAAACCCTAATTCATATTATAGAGTTTACCGTTTTATTTTTTTAACTTGCATCATAGTTATATTAACATTATTGTTGGTAGTTTGGATCAGTAACCATTGCTTGTCCAGTATAATCAACCGTTACAATTGAATATTTTCCATTTGCATTTGGGTCTTTAAAACTAAACACATACTTATAGTTGCCATTATGTTCTTCAATAGAATAATCATTATACACTTTATTATTACTACCAAATTTATTTGCTTCATTATTAGCCGCATTTAAAGCTGTTTGGAAATTTGGCAATTGCTGTAAAGCTTGAGTTTTATTTCCATTAAACGGATAAATTTGACGTGCAACCGGCGCGGCATTTTGTCCATAATATGGTGCAACGTAACTTGATTTTTGATTATTATTCGCTTGGTTATTACTTGATTGGTTATTATTTGTTTGGTTTTGGTCATTGTTTGTTGCATTTGAATTAGATTGTTGCTGGTTATCGTTTGCACTATTATCTTTATTATCTTTGTTTACGTCTTTACTATCATCTTTATTATCTTTCTTATCTTTAGATGAATCATTTGTTTTTTTATCTTGTTGTTCAGTTTTCGCTTTATCATCTTTTTCTTTATTACCGTCTTTTTGTTGGTCACTATCTTGACCACATGCAGCTAAAAATAATGATAATGCTAGTAACCCTGTAACTAATCTTTTCATACATATCTCCTCCTATAATTCGATATTCATTGAATAATCTTGAAATACATATCTACCATGTGTATCTTTTCATGGCTTGTTACCAAAGACGTCAACATTAATATGATCTGAATTATCACAATATCCATAACTACAATCTAAGGTTCTTTTTATTATACCCTAATTTTTGTTCATTATTATTTAATTTTTGTGAATTTTATGTTTTCTATAACTTTAATTATTTTACTTTAACAATTCATTACGCATTTAGCATTTCAAGGTATACACAATATTTATTACTATGATTTCATTTTATCTGCTGCAAAAACAATCATTATAACTCTTTTTCCATAATTAAATCTGTATCCGTTACATCACCTGTTTGAAAATGATGTTCACCAACCACTTTAAATCCATGACGTTTATAAAATGCTTGAGCACGAGGATTATGCTCCCAAACTCCTAGCCAAATTTTATGTTTATTATGTTCTTGAGCAATTTTTTCGGCTAATTCTATCAATTGTGAACCTCTTCCGCCACCTTGAAAGTCTTTCAAAAAATATATGCGCTGCACTTCTAAATAGGTCTCCCCCATTTCTTCAGTTTGAGCACTATTAATATTCATCTTTATATAACCAACATTCGCACAATCTTCTTGATAAAAATAATGAAATGAATCTACATGGTTAATCTCTTGTGTAAATTTTTCTACAGTATAATTGTCTTTAAAAAATTGATCAAAATCTTTGTCATCATAGTAAGAACCAAACGTGTCATAAAATGTTCTAGTTGCTAATTCAACTAATTCACTAGCATCTTGTTTTGAAATTTCTTTGATTATCCCAGCCATATAAATCCTCCAATAAACAGTGATCGAATCAAAATATTACTTATGTTATTTTTCAGCCAAAACTATTTAAAAATACATTAACACAAATCAATTACAAATTGTATTGATTGTGTGTAACATCAATAAATGATACATTTATTCCAGTAAAATGGCCGTATTTTCAAAAGAGAAAAAGAGAGGATGTATCGTTGTGATAGAAACATTTAAAGCATTTGTAATTGATAAAGATGAGAGCGGTAAAGTAACACCAACTTTCAAACAATTATCGCCTACTGATTTACCTAAAGGAGATGTGCTGATTAAAGTACATTACTCTGGTATAAATTATAAAGATGCTTTAGCGACTCAAGATCATAATGCAGTCGTAAAATCGTATCCTATGATTCCAGGAATAGATTTAGCTGGAACAATTGTTGAATCCGAAGCACCAGGATTTGAGAAAGGAGAACAAGTAATTGTAACGAGTTATGACCTAGGTGTTAGCCATTATGGCGGTTTTAGTGAATATGCGCGTGTAAAATCAGAATGGATTATCAAGCTTCCTGATACTTTAACATTAGAAGAATCAATGATATATGGCACAGCTGGTTATACTGCCGGTTTAGCAATTGAAAGACTTGAAAAAGTTGGAATGAATATTGAAGATGGTCCTGTACTCGTTCGCGGTGCTTCAGGTGGTGTCGGTACTTTAGCAGTACTCATGCTTAATGAACTTGGTTATAAAGTTATCGCAAGTACAGGTAAACAAGATGTTAGCGATCAATTACTTGAACTTGGTGCCAAAGAAGTTATCGATCGACTTCCTGTTGAAGATGATCATAAAAAGCCACTCGCATCATCAACTTGGCAAGCTTGTGTAGACCCTGTTGGTGGCGAAGGTATTAATTATGTTACAAAACGTTTAAATCATAGTGGATCAATTGCAGTTATTGGTATGACTGCCGGCAATACTTATACTAATTCTGTATTCCCTCACATTTTAAGAGGCGTAAACATTTTAGGAATTGACTCAGTATTTACTGCTATGAAATTAAGACAGCGCGTTTGGCGTCGTCTCGCAAAAGATTTAAAGCCTGAAAATTTACATGAGATCAAGCAAGTTATTACATTTGATGAACTTCCAGAACAACTTAACAAAGTAATTAATCATGAAAATAAAGGCCGCATTGTTATCGATTTCGGTGTAGATAAATAGTATTCATGAAAAAGACATCCCGTTTTGCGAGATGTCTTTTTATTTTTAAAACTTAATATACATTCCACCTGAATCTGGTTCGGTAGGTATAAATCCAAATTTTGTATATAATTTATCCGCTGGGTAGTCTGCGATCAGACTAACGTATGCACTTTCGACAGATACACTTTTAATATACTTCATAATATGTTCCATAATTTGACTGCCGTAACCTTGACCTTGGTAACTTTTCAAAACTGCAACATCAACAATTTGAAAAACAGTTCCTCCATCGCCAATCACTCTACCCATACCAATTAACCGATCTTTATCATACAAGGTTACTGTAAATAAGGCATTAGGTAATCCTTTTTCAGCTGCTTCGCGCGTTTTTGGACTCATACCTGCATTAATCCTTAATGCGCAATAATCCTCGCAAGTCGGAATATCATATGTCACTTTAACCATTATTTACCCCACTTTTCATCACACAATATATCAACCTAGTATAAATGTTTATTTACAATAGTCTTATTCGCTTCTTTAAACACTTCATGATGACTTGAAACATAACCCTCTGCATTCGCATCTGGTTGGATATATGTTTTAGCAAGGTTCGCTGCATTTGCACCATCACTAAATGCACTTGCAATTAGATGTGATTTTGCATCATGATAAACAATATCTCCACACGCATAGATACCAGGTATACTAGTTGTCGTATTACCAAATCCTTTAACACGACAATCATCATGCATATCTAGCTTTGAAGATGTTTCACTCAATAATGTATTACAACGATCAAACCCATGACTAATAATGACATCGTCAAATTTAACTGTATGCGTATCGCCACTTTCAACATGTTCCAAAACAACTTCACTTATATGCGTTTCATCATCATTGCCGACCAAGTATTTAATACGTGTTTTTGGGCATAGTTTCACATTTAAATCTGTCACCAACGTTTTCATCGCTTCATGACCACTTACATCTTCTTTTCGATAAACAACTGTCACGCTTTTAGCAATCTTGGCAATATCATGCGCCCAATCTAATGCTGTATTTCCTCCACCTGATATTAATACATCTTTATCTTTGAAACGTCTGTAACTTTGTACAACATAATGTAAATTAGTTAATTGATATCTCTCTACACCTTTAACATCTAATTGTTTTGGATTAATAATACCCGCACCAATTGCAATGATAACTGCTTTCGATGTATATATTTCTCCCGCTTCTGTTTCAACTTCGAAATGACGTTCTGCCTTTTTCCTAATATCTACCACACGTTCATTCAAATGAACTTCCGGTTTAAAATATAATCCTTGCTTAATTGTATCTTTTAAAATTTCATGACAAGGTTTTGGCGCAATGCCGCCAATATCCCAAATAATTTTTTCAGGGTAAATTCTCATCTTACCCCCTAATTCAGATTGAACATCTATCAATCTTACAGACATATCTCGCAATCCAGCATAAAAGCTTGCATACAAACCAGACGGACCGCCACCAATGATTGTAACGTCTTTCATTATGTGCCTCCTATGACTCTCTATATTCATTTCTTTCATTAACGCGCTCAAATTGATAATTATTATCATTTAAAGCCATTATACTATTAATATTTATATTGTTAAAATAAATCGCATAGTTAGCCATGAATTATCAATAACTATCCCATCACAATATAAAAACACACCTTTCAAAGTAAGAAACAACAATGTTCCTTTGAAAGATGTGTATATTTTTTAGTTCTAGTTATATTATTTTTTAAAAGACTCATCACGTGGTTCTTTAAGAATTGCTTGTCTTAAAAGGAAAAATAGCAACAATAAACCTGCAAGCATACCTGTGTGCCCAATACCTGCAAAGCCTGCAAATGCTTCTGGAGAGTATGATTTACCAGTGACTTGGAAGAATCCTTTTGTCACCATCATACCTATAGTAACGATAACACCTATGTTATATACATAGAAGAACCAGTTAAATAAGTAGTAACTTGATAATTTAAATAACTTCTCCAATGGTAATAATATTAAAAACATAAACATACCTAAAATAAGTGTATGTGTGTGTACAAGTGATAATTGTGTTGTACCAGTAAAATCATATGCTTTTGTTAGCTCTCTATAGAAAAAGCCACTAAATAAACCTATGATCATATAAAAAAGAAATGAATATAATAACCTACGCATTTTGAATCCTCCCTCACCTTTTCATTATATCCGATTATACCTATTATAACAGTGACAAAAAAGCGAAGATATGACACAACTGAATTTGGTTTAGCACATAGTATGACAGCTAAAATAACTTTACATCAAGCGCTATACAAATAAAATAGCTATACCATGACGCTCGCTACAAACGTCTTGTATAGCTATTATTTCTATTTATTAAATTATGACGGCACTTCAGTACGTTTTGTGCTATGTTTTCTAACAATAGCTGAAACTAAACTTGATACAGCGCCAAAAATCATAAACCCTATAAACATCCACATTGTACTATTTAATTCAATATGATGATTCAAGTATAATAGTTCTCTTACACTTGTTGCATAGTGTGTGAATGGATTCCAATCATATACATATTTTTGATAACTTTCAGGCAACATTTGTTTAGGTAACGTTACAAGTTGCATACTAAAGAACATTAAAATGAAGAAAATTGGAACTGACTTCATACCTAGCCATACCATAACACCTAAAATAAGGCCCACGAAACCAAGAATCGCAAATGCTACAAAAATTGCGATACGATTTGGATGGTCAAAATCAAATCCTTGAACGCCTTGCATGAAATAAATATAAACAAAGCTACCTGCAAATGCTGCAACAACTGCAAATATCATCTGTCCAATTGAAGCAATGATACGATGTTGCACGACGATATTGTTACTAGTTCTAAATGCAAAGAACAATAAGATAGACGTTACGATTGAACCTATCCAAATTGGCATAAACATTAGGAATGGTGCATTACCACCTGCTTGGTGATCTTTAACTTTATTAAGTTTTTCATTATCCACTTTTACTGGATTCGTCAAACCATTGATGTCCGCGGCATTGACTTTAACATTTTGACTCGTTAATGTTTCCAAACTTTGCTTCGTAATTTGAGCATTAATATTATCACCCATACCAGTTAACACAGATGATGCAATTTGTGAACCTTGTAAGCTTGATCCTTCACTTACAATCGTTTTAAATTTAGCCTGCTTAACCTCTACTTGTTGATTCCCCATTTTTTGTTTCATTTGTTGAACCACTTGTGGCGGAATTTCACCTGAAGCAACTTTTTGTTGCATTTCTTCTTTTTTACTATCCATAACTACTTTTTGTGTTTTACTCATAGCATCTTTTGAAAAGTCTTTATCAATAATAGCTACTCCAAAGATTTTTTGATCTTTCAAATCTTTTTCAAGGTCTTTTTCACTATCAACCTTAACCCATTTAATTTTATTAGAATCACTATCT
Organism: Staphylococcus sp. EG-SA-15; assembly: GCF_017151895.1. NCBI lineage: Bacteria > Bacillati > Bacillota > Bacilli > Caryophanales > Staphylococcaceae > Staphylococcus > Staphylococcus sp. EG-SA-15. The sequence goes on from NZ_JACVZN010000013.1 coordinate 34,926, forward strand.
AATAATTTATCCTCTAATTTTTTACCAATGTTAACATTTTTATCTTGAATCGTTGTACCTTTATCCTCGTTTAATATACCAATTGGTAAATCTTTTGGTTTAGGATTATATGCAGGATAAAAAGCTAAAGAAAAGATTACCAAGATAATCATAGTTGCTATTGGTGCAATCCATAATAATTTATTTTTAAATATATTCATTTTATTAATTACCTCCTTATTAGACAATGTGTTGAATATTTCGCATGTTGTCTATTATAATATGTAAGTGGGAATAAACAATACACAATGTTCATCAATACGTTTATTAATAGACAAATACACCCACATTGTTCAATAACACAAGGAGGTTGATTTATTTTTGAAAGAAGATAGGCGAATTAGAAAGACAAAGTCCTCCATTAAACAAGCATTCACTAAATTACTACAAGAAAAAGATTTAGAAAAGATTACCATTCGTGACATAACAACACGCGCCGATATCAATAGAGGGACATTTTACTTACATTACGAGGATAAATATATGTTACTCGCAGATATGGAAGATGAGTATATTTCAGAACTAACGACATATACTCAATTTGATTTGTTACGCGGTTCTTCAATTGAAGACATTGCGAATACTTTTGTAAATAATATACTCAAAAATATTTTCCAGCATATTCATGATAATTTAGAGTTTTATCATACTATTTTACAATTGGAACGCACGAGTCAATTAGAATTGAAAATCAACGAACATATTAAAAATAATATGCAACGTTATATTAGTATCAATCATTCTATCGGAGGCATTCCAGAGATGTATTTTTACAGTTACGTTTCCGGAGCAACAATTTCAATTATTAAATACTGGGTAATGGACAAACAGCCCATTTCAGTTGATGAATTAGCTAAACATGTGCATAATATTATTTTTAATGGTCCATTAAGAATAATGGCAGAAAACCGTTTGCATAAATCAAACCTTGATTCACTAACTTAAGTAATACTCGCTTTTCCTAAATCCTTTAGAAAGGAACTATATATCATGATTACTTCATTCAGACATTCTGAAGATATAGATAAACATATTATAAAAACACCATTAGATCATACAGCGTCATGGATTAATGTAGTAGAACCAGACCGAGAAGAAATTGAAAATCTTATGGAACAATATAATATACCTGAAGACTTTATACGTGACCCTTTGGACTCAGAAGAAAGTTCCCGTATTGAATATGACGAAGATACTGGTTACTCATTAATCATTATTGATTTACCTATCGTCAATTCAACTAATCGTAGCGTTCTATCTTTTGTAACGATTCCATTAGGCATTATTATTGGCAACGGTATTATCGTAACAGTTTGTGACGCTGAAAATGAATTTTTAGAAAATTTACCTAAGCGTGATATTAATTTAAAATTTCACAGCAGATTTGCATTAGAAATTTTAACTACTATTGCCGACCATTATAATCGTAACTTACGATTACTTAATAAAAGTAGAATTCGTATTGAGAAAGAACTAAAAAATAACATTACTAACAAACAACTTTTCAAATTAATGGAAGTTGAAAAAAGTTTAGTATACTTTTTAGCTGCCTTAAAAGGTAACGATACAATTATTAAAAAGTTATTCCGTTTACCTGCAATTAAACGTTTTGAAGAAGATGAAGAATTACTAGAAGATTTAATCATTGAAAATAACCAAGCCATCGAAACAACAGAATTACATCAACGTATCTTAGAAAGTATCACAACATCATACGCTTCCTTATTATCTAATGATATGAATACAATTATGAAGACATTAACACTTTTCACGGTACTATTAACGTTACCAACGCTCGTATTTAGTTTCTTCGGTATGAATGTGCCGTTGCCAATTGATGACCATAGTTATATATCTTGGATTATTGTGGTAGGTATTTCATTAATTCTTGTCGTAATTGTTAGTATTTTCTTATGGCGTAAACAGAAATTATAACTAAATTAAAAGGTATGACAGCTTAAAGTTTCATCCTATTGCATTTGCAATGACTGATACTTTGATTACTGTCATACCTCTTTTTTTATTCTACAACTTCTTTATTTGCTTTTCTTTTCGATAAAATTAAAGTAACTGTTATGGCAACGATGAATGATATTGTCATACCAACAAAGTAGTGTAACCATCCTGCATGTACTGGATTGATTGAAATAAATCCAGGCAATCCAGCAGTTCCTAATGCGATTGCTTTAACCTTGAAGAAAGCAATATATGCTGAACCAATACCTGATCCAACGATAGCACCAATAAATGGATATCTTAGTTTTAAGTTAACACCAAACATAGCCGGTTCTGTAATACCAAGTAATGCTGAAATACCTGCGGCAGATGCCACACCTTTTAACTTTTTATTTTGTTTAATAATAAAGAACGCTGCAATTGCTGCACCACCTTGTGCAACATTAGACATTGTCGCAATCGGGAATATAAATGATCCACCCGTTTTAGTGGCATCTGCAATTAATGTCGTTTCTACAGCTATAAAGCTATGATGCATACCTGTAATAACAATCGGAGCATACAATAATCCGAATATTAATCCACCAATTGCACCACCAAATTCATAAAGCCATGTTAAACCATCTGATAACCAGTAACCTAATTGTCGAGTGATTGGACCTACAAATGAAAATGTTAGAAATGCTGTTATAAAAATAGATAACAATGGTGTTAACAAATTATCTAACACCGTTGGAATAACTTTGCGTAACCCTTTTTCAATTGAGGCTAAGATATAAGCTGCTACAAGCATAGGTAACACTTGTCCTTGATAACCTACTTGATTAATATGCAAACCAAATACATCCCAATATGAAATAGCCTTACCTGCTTCAACTGCTTTTGGGAAATCGTATGCGCTCATTAGCGATGGATGAACCAATATCATACCTAATGCAGCACCTAAAAACGGATTGCCACCAAATCGTTTTGCTGCACTAAATCCAATTAAAATTGGTAATAATGTAAATGGTGCATTCGCAAAAACATTTATCATTTCAGCTAATCCAGCAAATTGACTATATACATCTATCAATGATTTACCTGAAAAGAATAAATCTTTCGCAGTCAAAATGTTATTTAACCCCATTAATAAACCACCAGCAACGATGGCTGGTATAATCGGAACAAAGATATCTGAAAGCATTTTTACAAATCGCTGTAACGGATTCATATTTTTAGCAGATTGTGCTTTGACTTCCGAAGTAGTTGATGCTTCTTTTCCAGTTAATTTTTCCAGTTCACTAAATACTTTATTGACAGTACCAGACCCAATAATAATTTGGTATTGTCCCCCAGTAGAAAATGTCCCTTTAACTACATCCATATTGTTTAGCGCCTCTTCATTTACTAAACTTTCATCATTTAAAACTAATCGTAGTCTCGTTGCACAATGCGCCATTGCATCTAAATTCTCTTCTCCGCCTATCGCGTTCAAAATTTCTTCTGCGGATTGCTTATAATTCATATATTTAGCCTCCTAATTAGAACCGGTTCCATTTATTCCACTTTATTGTAACCGGTTCCAAAAATATTTGCAACACTCTATTATCATTTTATATAAACACCTACAACATTTTTGATAGCGCATTCATTTTTATTGCTATACTATATGCATGTATATTAACATTAATTATCGGAGGTAATTTTATGAAAGAACGTGGCCATATCGAACAGCTTTGGCGTGAGGAAAAATATCATGTATTGTTACACAGTCAACAGTCTTATCAAATGATAAGGAATGCTTTAAAAACGGATTTATCACTTCATCAAGTCCAACAAATGATTGATGATGCTTTGTTAATTGAACCGAGTATAGGAAGTGTATGTAATGCTTTTGATCATATGTGGGGATATTTTAAAAAATGTGCGAATGAAGAAGAAAGAAAACAATCAAAACTACTTAAAGCTGATTTTATTAATAGTAAGATCGACACCCAAACTTTATTAGATTTTTTAGCAGAACTTGCTAATAAATATGATGTTCAATATTTACTACAAAGTCGTGTTTTAAACACAAAAAGAAAGAGATAGATTGAAACTTTAGTTGTAACGGACAAATAGTAGTCATTGGAGTTCAGCAATTCATACTTTGTACTAAAGTTTACTATAATCTATCTCTCAAGGTTTAAATGTACATATCTATATTAAAATGCGTTTCATGATGTTAGAAGATACCATACACATTTAATTAGTTACAGCATAAATCAATTTATACCCTTAATTATTACATTGTTTATATTTTAAATTCGGGGGAGTAATTTTAAGTAATATCTTGTTGCTGCTAATTCTATTGTTAATAAATTGATATTAGATGTAGAAATTGAGTGTGAAAGTTAATAATAGATGATTTAGCTAGTAACATAATTAATTCATATATAGTCAAAAAGTTCTGTTAGATACTGTTCTTGATGAATATTCTTTGATGTTAGGTGTTAGCTATTCTAGATGAGTTTCTTAGATGTGGATGCCTGTCTTGATGAAGTTATCTATGATGTTAATATAATACTTGATGTTGATTCTTAGATGTTAGTGCGATTTCAAGATGCTGATTCTTTGTTGTTGCACTATCTTGGTGACGTTTCTAGTTGTTTATAGTTATCGCATCTCTTGATGTAAAATCTAAGATGTTTATGCATTTCTAGATATTAATTCTTCGCTGCTTAAGAATTATCTTGATGGTAAATCTAGTTGTGCCATGCATTTTCTCATGATGAATCTAAGGTGTTAATTCATTGATGTGTGCTGTTTCTTGTTGCTTCATTATCTTGATGGTGAATTTCGTTGTCTAATGCACTTTTTCAAATGATTATTCTAATTGTTACGGCAATAACTAGATGGATTTTCTTAGATGTTCACTTTTCTAGATGTTTATACTTATCTTGATGTTTTCTAAACAGAACTTTTAAACGCTTTATTTTTTAGTAGATTGTTTAAAATTTCTTAGTTGATGGTTATTGTTGTTGATTTGAATAATTTGTAGCGAATATTTTGTAACAGGGCTACTAAGAATTTTTATAACAAGAAGTGATTTCAATCGTACTAATTTTCAGCGTTTGATGACAAAAGTGTATGTCCAAACTTAAATAATGGCGATAAAATTTAAGTCATGGGTACATTTAATGTTTTTTGATTCAAACTTCCATTTTGGTCAATTTGCTTTTTTTATAACATAGTTGAATATCAATAAAAGATTAGCAAGTTAGTTCAAAATGGCTATGTATTGTTTTTTGAAATACATAGGTTTGAAATCTATATTAATTATGCACCAAATAATTTAATTAGACTCTATCGAAAATTTCCAAATTTTGCTTACTATCTTTCTAATTTTACTTTTATATTGTGCACAATGCATAAAAACAAGCGTTTTCCTAGGAGTTTTCATTAATTTCTTTTATTTTTCACTATTACCTTTTCAAAAATATTCAACTATAATAGGTATACTATCCATGATTTTAAAAATTTCCATGTTTTACATTTAAATGATAGATTTCAATATATATTAGGCAGGAGAGAGAAATATGACATGCCAACTTAAAATACATCATACATTATCGACAATACCCAGTCGTAATATTAATAATATTATGGTGCTATTTTCACTTACAAGTAAACTCAATATTACGATTAATGGTGAAACCAAAGACGTAAGTAATTATATTATCTTAATTAACCATGGTGATATTTATAATATTAACCACGGCGAAAATATAATCGAATTAATGATACCCGTTTTTTATTTTTATCAACAAGATGATGATTTCTTTAATGGTTATTTAGATCGTCATTTATTACAATCAAGTAATTATATTAAGTCATTAATTGCCGATTTAATCAGTACACCAACAAGTTCTTCTTTAATGGGGAAAAATATAGGTCAAAGTATTATAGACACTTTACTTAAAGAAGCTTTTATAAGAATAGATCATGAATATTTACCAAATATTGCTTTAAGCAATCCGGTGTTCATAGACTGTGTAAACTATATTCATGACAATATTGATGCGCACTTGTCTTTAAAAGATATAGCGATGCATTGCAACATCTCTGAATCATATTGTTCTAATCTTTTTGTTCGATATTTGAGTATGAATTTTAAAGATTATTTTACAAGTATTAAACTTGTTAACGCCATCAATTTATTACTTTCTACAAAACATTCTATTACAACTGTTTCTGAATTGGCCGGTTTTAACAGTCATACAAATTTTGCAAATCAATTTAAGAATTACTTGCATTTTAGTCCTAAACAGTTCCGTTCACTCGTTTCCAAGATTACTGAACCACCACAAATACACTTCCAACAAGATAACGTATCACAATTCACTGAGTTAATTTCAACAATTGATTTAACAGCTCAACTGGCTACAAATACAACAGATATTCATATAGATGATTTTAATCCAAAAGATCGAAGTCAGCGTGCCAAAGTATTTGTTCGATTTAGTAATTTCAATGAACTATTTCAATTTATTTTCAATGAATATTACGATATTAACTTTGAGCACTTACCAAAACCTGTCGTTTTCATTGACGATATTCACGATATTGAGATTAGCCAAACGAATTACAACCTGTTAAATAGATGTTTTGAAAAGCTTTTCGAAAAAAATATAGGTTTAGCAATCGCTATTAAATCAACACAACAATTCGAAACGATGAAGCAATTAATACTAACATTTTTACAAGGCAATCAAGACTATAAGACAAGCAAGAAATTAGTTAAATTTATGCTCGTATTTTGCTCTAATTCTATGACAGCAGAAGAAATTCATTTATGTCATCTTAAAATTAAAAACAAAAATAAAGAAATTAAATATAGTGTGACAGTCGATGGCTTTTTAGAAACTTATTCAACCGTGGAACAAGTTTATGATGTCATGCAGCGTCTTAAATTCCATTATTACTTTATTGATATTGAAAATTCAAAAACTGCAACACATCTTATCACTAAAAACCAACACTATCATCAAACTGACACTCATTTTGAACAGTATAAGAAATTTATTTTAGATTCAGGTATATCATCAACACAATTTGTATATAATAACCTGTCTGTAAGCGGATTTAAATATACTAATGATGGTAAGAATCCAATTCAATTATCTGACATAGTGTATCACTTAATCGCATTATTACGATATGGCGGTGGCATTAGCTATCAATTATTAGATGACCATTCAAATTATATTTCCTTGTACAACAAATATGGTAGCCCCCTACCATTAATGCATTTATATAAAATGTTTAGACCTTTTGTTAATGAAGATATTGAAATTACAAATAATTATGTATTGAGTCGTAAAGATAATAACTACCATTTCTTATTATTCAATAAAATTAATGATCGATATATGTCAGACGTAAAACAAGATTTCATTTTCCATAATGAATTACCTCAAGACTCTTTGATGATTATTAAAACATTGAATCATGAACATGGTTCAATTCAACATTTGCTTCCAATAAGCGATCAACTTGTTTATATAGAAAAAGAAATTTTAGATGAATTAGACAAAACGAATTACCCTAAAACGGAGCTTGCAGTTCAAGAAGAAACTGGTCGTACATTTGAACTCAAGTTAAATCACGACGAGGTTAAATATATTTGCTTTAAACCAAGCTAAATACTAACAGTCCTCTTGTGTTTAGTTTCTTACGTTAAAGGCTATTTATATCATAAGGAGATGATATGTAATGAGTAACTCACAAGCAATTCAAGCAATTGAAAACGTGTTAGCAACGTCAAAAGTTGGTGTATTATCAACTGCATATAATAACAAACCTAATAGTAGATATATGGTCTTTTATAATGATGGTCTTACTTTATATACTAAAACGAATATCCATTCTGCTAAGGTCAAAGAAATTAAAGATAATCCAGCAGCATATGTTTTGTTAGGCTACAATGATACGACAACTCGCAGTTTCGTTGAAATGGAAGCCACGATAGAAGTAGTTACTGATCAAAAAGTAATCGATTGGTTATGGGAGACTCAAGATAAAAGCTTTTTCAGTTCAAAAGAAGATCCAGAACTTTGTGTTTTAAAGGTGACACCACAATCTGTTAAATTGATGAATGACAAATCATTAGATACACCTATCAAAATCGATTTATAACACAAAGTGTATATAGGAAATAACTTTTATGAATTCTAGATATAACAATGTTAAATACTTAAAATAACTCGCTATAATTAAAGTGTTTAATATGTTTACAATTCAATTTGCAATGTATTGTTTTTTAGACACACTTTATTCACATTTAACGTGATTAGGGTGTGTCTTTTTAAATTAATTTTATGTAATATAAATACTGCATTTGCAAACTGTTGCACTTTTAGGTATAACAGAATTAACTACATTTAAGGAGATTGATGAACCATGAAAAAGAAAAAAGGTTTTGGTCTTGGTATTAGTTTAATCGCCATCATGTTAATTGTATGTATTGTATTAGTAATCATGATGATGACTGGCGGAAAGAAAGATACATATTATGGAATTATGAAAGACAATGCTACAATTGAAAAAATGATTAGTGAAAAAGATGAAAGCATTGAGAAGAACGTTAAATTACCTTCAGATGCAGATGTTAAAGTTAAAAAAGGTGATTTTGTAATTGTTTATAAATTAGCAGATTCAGATAAAATTGTTAAAGTAAAAAAAGTTGATCATGACGATGTACCACATGGTTTAATGATGAAAATTCATGACATGGGCAAAATGCACATGAAACACTAATTGTAATTTAAATTACAAATTTTAGTTGCCATCAAGGTATATACGAGTAAAAGCAGCGGTAAGTTGATTTCCAATTTGGAATCATTTTACTGCTGCTTTTTATATTTGAAATACTTTCATATTGAATAGCTCCACTTGCCGTTCGCCTGCGCTTTAGCGCATGCATAAAAGCCCCTAACAACCAGAGGTCACTTCGCTTCGGTTCGCCTGCGCTTTTGCGCATGCATAAAAGCCCCTAACAACCAAAGGTTGTAAGGGGCTTTAAATGTCAGATAGTATTTTTTAAATTGATTTTAAATATTCTTGACCTTTTGCTTTGTCATATACGTTTTCCCATTTAGCTATAACGATTGTTGATAATGCGTTACCAATAACGTTTACACATGTACGTACCATATCTAAGATACGGTCAACACCAATAATTAATGCTAAACCTTGTGCCGGTAAGCCCATGGCACCTAATGTTGTTAATAAAACAACGATTGAAGTTCCTGGTACTGCCGCCATACCTTTAGACGTAATCATTAATGTTAACATCAACACAATTTGCTCTGATAATGTTAAGTGCATTCCATACATCTGTGCAACGAATAATGCTGCAATAGATTGATAAAGTGCTGATCCGTCTAAGTTAAACGTATAACCAATTGGTATAACAAAAGAAGTAATTTCTTTTGGAGAACCGAAGTTTTCCATTTTCTTCATCATTACAGGAAGTACAGCTTCCGAACTTGATGTAGAAAATGCTAAAAGCAATTCACTTTTCAAGATTCTAATAATATTCATGATATTAATACCACACATCCATGCAACTAGTCCTAGTATAGCGAATACAAAGAACACCATTGCAAAGACAACAACTAATACTAATTTTAATAGTGGTAATAATGCGGATGCACCAAATGTAATAATTGTAGTACAAATGAATGCAAACACTCCAAGTGGTGCTAATTTTAAAATTTTATTAATCATCCAGAACACAGCTTCAAGCGATCCGCTTAAAAATTCTTTAACTGGTTCTGCTTTTTTACCTACAGCAGCTAATCCTAATCCAAAGAATACTGCGAAGAAGATAATAGGTAATAATTCACCCTTATTTAAAGCTTCAAAAAAGTTTGTCGGAATAATATGTACAATGGTATCAATAAAATGATTTCCATATGTAGATTGTTCTGCTGCATGTGCAGTTGATTGATATTTAGAAATATCACCTTTAGGTAATTTTGTTGGGTCTAATCCAGCACCTGGTTTAAATAGGTTACCGAAGATAATCCCTAAACCTATTGCGATTGTTGTAATAATTTCAAAGTATAAAATTGTTTTCCAGCCATAACGCCCTACAGTTTTCGATTCCCCAACGTTCGAAATAGAAAGCGCTAGTGAGCAAAATACAACTGGTATAACGATCATTTTAATTAAATTTAAAAATACGTCACCAAATGGTTTAATGTAATTTGCTACGTTTTCTTGTCCATATAATAAAAGTCCTACGACAACACCTAACACTAATGCAATAACAACTTGCATAGGTAGGCTAATTTTTCTCTTGAATAGAGCCATAGTACAAACTCCCCTTCATCTGACATCACTCAATTATATCAGAAAATTGATAATTATCTATAAAAAATTAAAATATTTATCTTTTATAGATGTCAAAAATCACTAATTTCCATACAAAAACTGTTTACCTCAAATAATTAAAATTGAAGGCACTAAACTGTTTCACCAGTTTAACGTTTCACTATTTTGATGGTTTATAATTTTGATTGAAATATTTATGCTTTGCAGTTTTCAAACTTTTCTTAGTCTCTGTATCAAAGCCTTCAACAAATAATCCTTTATTAGTACTGATTGGTTGGACAACATAAGTTACACCAGGTTCATCTTTAAACGTAACTTCCTTATAGAAGAGACCTTTTTTAGCACTATACTCTGTTTTTTCTGATTTAATTTTATCTTTTAGATTTTTCTCTTCCAAGTAACTGTCAATTAGTTGAATATTCTTATGGCCTTGATATGTTTTCAGACCAAAGAAAAATGCTACTGCAACAATTAATGAAATAAATAATATAATGATAACTTTAATCGCGTTTTTTTTCTTCTTCATTATGTAACTCCTTTTTGCTTATCTATTCAGTATGAACGAATCAATTTATTTAATAAAGAGTTTTTACCAGATTGTAACAAATTTTTTTATTCTCAATATTATTATAGAAATCGAATTACATACACGATGCTTTTAAAAAATTTAATAACAAATTTCATTTTACTATCTATCAAAATAATTGACTACTTTTAACAATTAAGGATGATACAATTACATTTTTTTCAATTTAAAAAATCAGTCATATCAGTAATTACCGATGAAAATACTAAGATATCGATATGTTTTGCATTATTTAACATTTAAATTCAATTATAGACAATTCAATAATTGCGATGAAATCAGTACTTGACAACTATTACACTTCATAATATTGTTTATTTTAACAAGGAGTGATTGGATGTATGTAGAAAACAGCTATCTTAGCAAACAGTTGTGTTTTTTATTTTATGTTTCTTCAAAAGAAATAATTAAAAAATACACAAACTATCTTAAGGAATATGATTTAACCTATACTGGTTACATTGTTTTAATGGCGATTGAAAATGATGAAAAACTTAACATCAAAAAATTAGGTGAACGTGTATTCTTAGATTCTGGAACACTGACACCATTACTAAAGAAATTAGAAAAGAAAGATTACGTTGTTCGAACACGTGAAGAGAAAGATGAAAGAAACCTACAAATTTCTCTAACAGAACAAGGTAAAGCAATAAAAAGCCCTCTTGCTGAAATTTCTGTTAAGGTCTTTAATGAATTCAACATTTCAGAACGAGAAGCATCAGATATAATTAATAATTTGCGGAATTTTGTTTCTAAAAATTTTGACTATTCCGACAAAAAATAACTCCCTATCATAAGGTGATGGGCAGAAGTATGCATCGATATGTTTATTCATTATCTTTATTGCTTGTATAAATCTCGATGCTCAGTTCTTTTGCCCTGATTCCTTATCAGGCACAAATCTACCCATTTATAACTTTTTTATCTCCCCTTTTACTTTATCTTTTTTAATACTACTCATATAATGGCTTTGTAATACAAATTTATATAATGGAAGTGATGATATTGAACTTCAATCAATTCGAGAATCAAAACTTTTTTAACGGTAATCCAAGTGATACATTTAAAGATTTAGGTAAACAAGTATTTAATTACTTTTCAACACCTTCATTTGTAACGAATATATATGAAACAGACGAATTATATTACTTAGAAGCTGAACTAGCAGGTGTAAATAAAGAAGATATTAGTATCGATTTCAATAATAATACGCTCACTATTCAAGCTACTAGAAGCGCAAAACACAAATCTGAACAACTCATTTTAGATGAGCGTAACTTCGAATCATTAATGCGTCAATTTGATTTTGAAGCTGTTGATAAGCAACATATTACTGCTAGTTTTGAAAATGGGTTATTAACCATTACATTGCCTAAAATCAAACCAAGCAATGAAAGTACTTCATCAACATCTATTCCAATTTCATAGTTAAATTTAAAATGAATACACTACTAAAGCCTTAATGTCATGCTACGAATATTGCGCATGATATTAAGGCTTTGTATTTAACTAAATGAATGTCATGTATTACATATCAACCGTTTTTCAATGAGCCATATTCTTTTTGGTATAAATGACGCATGGTAAATAATGCAATACATCCAAATACCGCTAAGAAAATAAATGCTAAATGACTTGATCCTGTTAAATTAGCTACGTACGTGATTACTAGTGGTGGGAAGAATCCTCCTAAACCACCCATCATTGATACGATACCATTTGCGGATCCCGCTTCATTTAAGAAGTATGATGGTACTAATTTGAAGATTAAGCCGTTACCAATACCTGCACAAATACTTATTGTTAAACAGCCTACAGTGAATAATGCGATATGGTCTGAAATACCTAAAATAATGGCACCGATAATCATAACAACAAAATCAATCATCAATACTTTAACTGCATTAAATTTATCACCTAAAATGCCACCTATTGGTCTTAAGAATGTTGCCAGCGCAATGAATACACCTGATCGAATACCAGCATCTACTTTGTCAATTCCAAAATGATTTACTAAGTAGTTAGGTAAGAAAATACCAAATGCTACAAAAGCACCAAAAGTAATAAAATACCAATAACTTAAGTAATATAATTTGTAGTTTTTAGATAATGTTTTCATTTGAGCCATTAATGGCACTTTAATTTTACGTTCTTGTGTGTCACCAAAAATGAACATAATTAATGCAAATAAAGCGATAATAATTAAGTAACTTCTAACAGTTGTTTGCCAACCAATAATACCCGCAATTGGCGGTGCTAAAAATGAAGAAACTGCTGTACCGATATTTCCCATACCATAAATACCATTTGCTAGACCTACTTTTTCTTTAGGGAAATATTTAGGAACTGATGTAACACCAACTGAGAAAATTGCACCACCTACACCAAGGAAAAATCCTGACGCCATTAACATACCCGGTGTTTGTGCTTGGCTTAAGAAAAATATCGGGAATAACAATACGATAAAACTAGTAAAGAATACCCATTTAGCACCAACAATGTTTGTTAGATAACCAAATGGCACACGGAGCACCGATCCCAAAATAACTGGTATCGCTAAAATGATTGATATTTGACCTTCAGTAACATTGACATCTTGTTTAATAAAGGGCATTAATGGCGCAATTATACTCCAAGCCATAAACCCAACCACTAAACTTAATGTTTGTAATGTAAGTTGAAAGCCACCTTTTGTTTTGTACATACGTTTCACCTTCATCAAAATCATTTATTTTTTAATAGATATCAATACTCTGCCTATATATTAGAGGTCAATGTTATTTAAAAATGCTTTCATTTATATGAAAACATTCAATATAGACAAAGTATTGACTACATATATATTTTATTATGATTGTGAAAAAGTGAACATAAGGATTTTCCCTTATTTATGAAGTGATTTACCCTATACAATGTCCCTTTAAGATGCTTTTAGACACTTATTCGCCATCATTTTAATCATATTATTTAGGAACACTCACATACTTTTCAATTTCAAACATCCTCTCCATTCATCAACCTAATTCTTAGTCATAACTATCTGCATATATTTAATGATAAAACATACAAAAGCGCCAGAAGATAATCATTTCCTCTCGCGCTTTTATACTGAATTATATTAATTTCAAACTCTAAAACTCTAATAATTTCTTTTTCAATGCATATTCAACTAGCTCAGGTTTACTCTTTAAGCCAAGCTTTGTCATAATATGCGTCTTATGTGCTTCTACTGTTTTCACAGATACAAATAATTTCTCTGCAATTTCTTTATTCCCGTAACCTTTGGCAATAAGTGGCAATATTTCTAGTTCTCGTTTTGATAAGATTTTAAAAGGATCTGTTGTGTTTGCAGTGTCCTGATTTGAATTAGATACAAATTCATTCACTAAAGATGTTGTAAGTTTCATATCTACATATGTTTCACCTTTATATACAGTTCGAATAGCTAACAATAATTGTTCATCAGGTGCATTTTTCAATATGTAACCTTTCGCACCATTACGCAACACATGGAACAAATACTCCTCATCATCAAACATTGTTAATATTAGTATTTTAGTTTCAGGAAAACTGTCAGCAATTTTACTCGTAGCGATAAGACCTGACTCACCTGGTGGCATACTTAAATCCATTAGTAACACATCAGGTTTATATTCCATTACTTTTTGGTAAGCTTCGACGCCATCTGCAGCCGTTGCAACAACTTCCATATCATTTTGATAATTTAAAATCATAGAGAACCCCGTACGGACAACAGCGTGATCATCGGCAATGACTATTTTCAATTTTATTCCCCCAATGTATGTTTCAAATTGGAATGTTCAATGTAACATTGGTACCCTCACCAATTTTCGTTTCAATATTGACGCTACCGCTGACTAACTCAGCTCGCTCATTCATTCCATATAAACCGAGTCCAGAACCTTTAGGCTTAGAACTTGGATCAAAACCATTTCCCGCATCTATCACTTCTGCTACCAAATGGCGCCCAGTTTGACGGATACCTACATTTATTTCATTTACATCAGCGTATTTCAACGCATTTAGAATAGCTTCTTGCACTACTCGATAAACAACCGTTTCAATATCACTATCAAAGCGAGTATTTTTAATATTTGATGTATATATGATTTTTATTCCATAATTTTCTTCAAACTGTTTAAAATATGATTTAAAAGCTGCTTCAAGGCCTAGATCATCCAAAGAAGCGGGTCTTAATTCAACCGACATATTACGTATATCATCAATTAATTTAGCGACAATATATTCAATATTTTCTGCGTCTTCCAAAAGCTTAGTTGTATCTTCTTGATATTTTAATAATCTCAATTGAACATCTACATTGAGCATTTCTTGAATCACACTATCATGTAACTCTCTAGAAATTCGCTTTCTTTCATTTTCTTGGGCTGAGATTGTTTTACGCATCATACGTTGTTGATGTAATTTCTCTTGCTGTTCAATTTGTGATGAAACATTTTGAAGCGTAAATGCATGAATTCCCCTGTCTTGATCAATCAACTGATATGTTGCTGTAAATGGCATCACTTTTTGATCTTTCGTCTTCATAAATACTTGGAAATTCGTAGCTTGTACTTGCATCGATTCTAAGAAACAGTCTTTACATGATTGCACATCATAGGCATTTGTATACCCTTCACATCTGTGACAAATCGCATTCGCCACAGCACTGTAATTATCTTCTTCAGATAATATATCTTTAGCAGCATCATTCATTGCAATAATTTTACCGTTATCATCAGCAAAAACTATCTTTTCGATTGAATGCTCATAATATTTTTTCAATAAAGTATCTAACTGTATACTGTCCTCATTAATCATGACTTACACCCTAATTCATCTCATTATTTATCATCATTGAAAATACCAAACTTACGTTGAATATCATCATTATCAAATATTTTTGGTAAAGGACGACCATCTCTTTGACCAAATAATAGTACGCCATACACTTGATTCTTATACCAAAGCGGCACTGCTAAAACTGCTGTTAATGATTCGCTTAATAAAATTGGATAGTCAATCTTTTCTTCAGGCCCTAAAGCTAAACCAACATTGGCTATTACCATACGCTTTCCTGTTTTCATAACAGTTCCAGCTAATCCACGACCTTTTCTTAAAATAATCAATTTAAATCGATTATTTTTATTACCTGAAACATAGTGCCATTTTATTGGAGATGATGGTTTGTTAGATTCATAGAAAGCGATTGCCGCAAAATCATAACCCTCTTCTTTGCGTATTTTATCTAATGTCTCTTGAAATCTACGATCTTCAATTATTGCTTCTGGTGTCAAATCCTTTCACCTCTTATACTTACACTTTATTCTTACGGTAAATAATATATCTGCGATTTATATATGTCAAAGGTACACTCCAAACATGTACTAAACGTGTGAATGGCCAACAAGCCATAATAGTGAAACCTAATAATATATGAATTTTAAATGCAATTGGTACACCACTCATTAATGATGCATCTGGTTTCAACATAAATAATTGTCTAAACCAAATTGATAATGAAGTTCTATAGTTAAAATCTGGATGCTGTACGTTTGTTACTAATGTTGCATAACATCCCATAAATACAATAAGTAATAATAAGAAGTTAACAAAGATATCGGACGCTGAACTTAATCTGCGAATACTTTTCGTAGTAACACGTCTCGCTGTTAATAAAAACATCCCTACCAATGTAATTATACCAAAGATACTCCCTATATAAACAGCACCAATATGATATAAATGCTCAGACACACCGGCAGCATCCATCCATGATTTCGGTATTAATAATCCTACAACATGTCCAAAAAATACCGGAATAATACCTAAGTGAAATAATAAACTACCCCACATCAATCTTTTTCTTTCAATTAATTCACTAGATTTTGCTGTCCACGAAAATTTATCATAACGATAACGTGCAATATGACCTGCGACAAAGACAACTAAACATAAATACGGAAATATAACCCATAAAAACTGATTAAGCATGATGTTTCACTCCTTTTGGTGATGTCAAACATAATTTCAATGTTTTTCTAAGTGCTTGAATCACATAGGCATATGGATTGTTATCTTCACCAAGTACATTCGCCATCACATATGTTCCATCCTCAATAATCATAATGATTAATTGAATATTCTCTTCAGCTCTTGGATCATTTCGCCATTCTGCCACTTGCAAAAATTGAAGCATCAACGGTAGATAATCAGAAAGTTCATTATCTACCATTTCTAGTCCAAACATTTCATATAATACCTTTAATTTAGCTAACATTTGACCACGTTCTTTTTGCGTATCAAATTTGTTATACGTCATATATAATGGCGCTTTTTTCGTAAAATCAAATGTATCTGTATAAATCGCTTTGATTTCTGATAATGAAAATGTCATCATTACATTTCTAAATGCTACTAAATCTTCATATGCTGGATGATCTGTCGAAATTGTTTCTTCAAAAGTTTTTGGATGAAAAGTTAATTTTTCTGGAAAACATAACTGTTGTGCCATATATCCAAAACTTTCTTGATATTTTTTAAAATTATCGAAATTAATCACGGAAAATCCCTCCATAGAAATTCTCATTATAAATTTCTTGACCAGTTTTCCCTGAACCTACTGCAACACCACAGCCTTCACAGTTATCTCCAAAATGCTCGCCGCCATAATTGTATCCTGTACTACCTTGTGCGTGATACGTATCTAAATAGGTTTCTTTGTGTGATGTTGGAATAACAAATCGATCTTCATATTTAGCTAGTCCTAATAAACGATACATGTCTTTAGTTTGGCGCTCGGTTATACCTAATCGCTCTAATCGAGACGTGTCAAATGGCTGTTGAGTAACTTGAGATCTCATATAACTTCTCATCATTGCCATACGTTGTAGGGCTCCTTTTACTGGCTCTGTATCTCCTGCAGTGAAAATATTAGCTAAGTATTCAATAGGTAAACGCATTTCTTCAATGGCTGGGAAAATCGCATCTGGATTTTGAGTTGTATTTTTACCTTCAAAATAGCTCATAATTGGGCTAAGTGGTGGGCAATACCAAACCATCGGCATCGTTCTAAATTCAGGATGTAACGGAAATGCAAGTTTATATTCAATTGCTAACTTATAAATTGGAGAGTTTTGTGCAGCTTCAATCCAATCGTAACCAATACCATCTTTTTCAGCTTGAGCAATGACTTCTTCGTCAAATGGGTTTAAGAATATATCTAATTGTTTTTCATATAAATCTTTCTCGTCTACTGCTGAAGCTGCTTCATGAACTCGATCTGCATCATATAATAAAACACCTAAGTAACGCATACGTCCTGTACAAGTTTCAGAGCATACCGTAGGCATACCCGCCTCGATTCTCGGGAAACAGAAAGTACACTTTTCAGCTTTGTTCGTTTTCCAATTGAAGTAAACTTTCTTATATGGACAACCTGTCATACAGTAACGCCATCCACGACATGCGTCTTGGTCAACTAATACAATGCCATCTTCATCACGTTTATACATAGCACCTGAAGGACACGATGCAACGCAACTTGGATTCAAGCAATGTTCACATAAACGTGGTAAATACATCATAAAAGTTTCGTCAAATTGGAATTTAATATCTTCTTCTATTTTTTGGATGTTAGGATCTTTTGGACCTGTAACATGACCACCTGCTAAGTCATCTTCCCAGTTAGGTCCCCATTCAATTTCAATGTTATCCCCTGTAATTTCTGAATACGCTCTAGCAACTGGCGAATGCTTCCCTGATTTCGCAGTTGTTAAATGTTC
This sequence comes from Staphylococcus sp. EG-SA-15, assembly GCF_017151895.1. Taxonomy (NCBI): domain Bacteria; kingdom Bacillati; phylum Bacillota; class Bacilli; order Caryophanales; family Staphylococcaceae; genus Staphylococcus; species Staphylococcus sp. EG-SA-15. Next base: position 53,673 of record NZ_JACVZN010000013.1, read on the forward strand.
ATAATTATAGTTCCATGGTTCATAATAATCTTTTATTAATGGCATATCTGGGTTATAAAAAATTTTACCTAAAGCAATTTTTGAAATTCTACTTCCAGATTTTAATTCAAGTTTCCCTTTACGATTTAGTACCCAACCACCTTTGTAGTGTTCTTGGTCTTCCCAACGTTTCGGATACCCTACACCTGGCTTCGTTTCTACGTTGTTGAACCACATGTACTCAGCACCTGGACGATTTGTCCAAGTGTTTTTACATGTCACACTACACGTATGGCATCCTATGCATTTATCTAAATTTAATACCATCGCAACTTGCGCTTTAATCTTCAAGCCAATTAACCTCCTTCATCTTTCTAACTGCTACATATAAATCCCTTTGGTTCCCAATTGGTCCATAATAATTAAAGTGATAACTAATTTGTGCGTATCCTCCGACTAGTTGTGTTGGTTTCAAATGGATTCTAGTCGGCGCGTTGTGTGAACCACCACGTGTATCTGTAATTTCTGACCCAGGCGTTTGAATATGTTTATCTTGTGCATGATACATAAACATTGTACCTTTAGGCATACGATGCGAAATAACTGCTCTTGCCGTTACAACACCATTACGGTTATACACTTCTAGCCAATCATTATCTTGGATATCGTGTTTTTCAGCATCTTCATTTGATATCCAAACCGTTGGACCACCTCTAAATAGTGTCAACATATGCTTATTATCTTGATACATTGAGTGTATATTCCATTTTCCATGAGGCGTTAAATAACGCAGTACCAAAGCATCTGTACCACCTTTAATTTTCTTATCTCTATTCCCAAATACCATTGGCGGCAATGTCGGTTTATATACTGGTAAGCTCTCCCCAAATTGTTGGAAAACTTCGTGATCCACATAATAACTTTGACGTCCTGTTAATGTTCTAAAAGGTACTAGACGTTCTATATTCGTTGTAAATGGTGAATATCGTCGACCTTGTTTATTTGAACCTGGGAATACTGCTGTCGGTATTACTTCTCGTGGTTGTGAAGTTATATTTAAAAACGAAATTTTCTCAGCTGCACGTTCGCTAGAAATATCTTTTAACGGCATTCCAGTTTGTTCTTCGAGATCTTCATATGATTTTTGTGATAATTTACCATTCGTAGCAGATGAAATACTTAGTATTGCATCAGCTACATTACGTGCTGTATCAATACGTGGACGATTCGCTCTCACAGAATCATCATTTGTATCACTCCACGTACCTAACATACTTTTTAATTCTTCATATTGTTCACTGACACCGAAACTTACACCATGTGCTCCAACTTTCCCTTTTTCAAGTACAGGACCAAGCGTGACATATTTGTCGTAAATTTTAGTGTAGTCGCGTTCTACAATTGCAAAGTTAGGCATTGTACGTCCAGGTACCGCTTCAATTTCACCCTTCGACCAATCTTTCACTACGCCGTATGGTGTTGAAATTTCTTGCTTTGTATCATGACTAAGCGGAGTTGTCACAACATCTTTAAACGTTCCAGGTAAATAGTCTTTTGCCATTTCTGAAAATGCTTTTGCCAACGTTTTATAAATATCCCAGTCTGAACGCGATTCCCATAATGGATCAATAGCTGGATTAAAAGGATGTACATATGGATGCATATCTGTAGATGACAAATCATGCTTCTCATACCAAGTCGCTGCTGGCAAAACAATGTCAGAATATAAAGGTGTTGCTGTCATTCTGAAATCTAAAGAAACGACTAAATCTAATTTCCCTGTTGTTTCCTCACGCCACGTAATTTCTTCTGGCTTTTCATTTTCATTTGGTGTAGCTAATAACCCTGATTTTGTGCCAAGTAAATGCTTCATAAAGTATTCTTGACCTTTTGCAGAACTTGAGATTAGATTTGAGCGCCATATAAACAGTGATTTCGGATGATTCTTTTTCAAATCCGGATCTTCTATCGCAAATTGCGTTTGTTTTGACTTAACTTCATTTATCACTCGTTTTAAAATTGCTTCATTTGAATCTATACCTTCATCTTTAGCTTCTTCTGCAAACAACAAACTATTTTTATTAAATTGTGGATATGATGGTAACCAACCAAGTCTAGCTGCTAAAACATTATAATCAGCTGGATGTTGATGCTTTAACTCCTCTGTTTTAGCTAATGGAGATTTTAAACGATCTACATTTGACTCTTCATATTTCCATTGGTCTGTTGCAAAATAGAACCAACTTGTTCCGTTTTGCAAACGTGGTGGTCCTTGCCAGTCTTTCGCAAATGCGACAGTACTCCATCCTTCAATCGGACGACATTTTTCTTGTCCCACATAGTGAGCCCAACCGCCACCATTCACACCTTGACAGCCACATAACATAACTAAGTTTAAGATTGAACGATAAATCGTATCTGAGTTAAACCAATGGTTAATACCCGCACCCATGATAATCATTGAACGCCCTTCAGTATCGATAGCGTTTTGCGCAAATTCTTTCGCTACTTGAATGACAACACTTTGTTTTACGCCTGAAATGGCTTCTTGCCAAGCAGGTGTATATTTTGATTCTGCATCGTCGTATCCTTTTGATTCTAATTTATGATCAAAACGACGCACGCCATATTGACTTGCCATTAAGTCAAAAATTGTAGCAATACGGACTTTGTCACCATTTGCTAAAGTGACTTGTCGAGTTGGAATTGGACGATTGAATATCCCATCTCCATCACTATCAAAGTATGGGAATTGAATTGTTTCTAATTCGTATCCACCTTCTGCCATTGATAATGTAGGGTTAATTTTAGAACCATCTTCTGTTTCTAGTTTTAAGTTCCACTTCTTACCTTCTTCCCAACGTTGACCCATTGTGCCATTAGGTACTACTAAACTATCGCTGATTGCATCATGAATAACTGGCTTCCATTCGCCTTGCTCTGTTGTTTGACCTAAGTCACTCGCTCTTAAAAATCGACCCGCTTTATATCCATTTTCATCTTCATCCAGCATGATAAGAAACGGCATATCTGTATATTGTTTAGCGTAATTTATAAAGCGTTCATTAGGTTGATTAACATAATGTTCTTGTAAAATAACATGCGTCATTCCTTGTGCAATTGCAGCATCTGAACCAGGATTCGGTGCTAGCCAGTTATCTGCAAATTTCACATTTTCTGCGTAATCTGGTGCTACTGAAATGACTTTTGTACCTTTATAGCGGACTTCAGTCATAAAATGTGCATCCGGAGTACGTGTTAAAGGTACATTAGAGCCCCACATAATAATGTATGATGCGTTATACCAGTCACTTGATTCAGGCACATCTGTTTGCTCTCCCCAAATTTGTGGAGAGGCAGGTGGTAAATCTGCATACCAGTCATAAAAACTAAGCATTTCACCACCAAGCAAATTGATGAATCGAGCACCTGCTGCATAACTAATCATTGACATCGCTGGAATAGGTGTAAATCCTGCGATTCGATCTGGACCATATTTTTTTATTGTATACAGTAATTGTGCTGCGATTATCTCTGTAACGTCTTTCCAATTTGAACGCACGTGCCCTCCCATACCTCGGGCTTGCTTATATTGTTTGGCTTTGTCTTCATTTTCAACAATAGACGCCCATGCAGCAACGCGATTACCATTGTTTTCTTCTAATGCTTCAGTCCATAAATCCCAGAGTTTTCCACGAATATATGGATATTTGATTCGAAGCGGACTGTATTCATACCAAGAGAATGACGCACCTCGTGGACATCCTCTCGGTTCATATTCAGGCATATCCGGACCACAACTTGGATAGTCAGTTTGTTGATTTTCCCAGGTAATCACACCATTTTTCACAAATACTTTCCAAGAACATGAGCCTGTACAGTTAACACCATGTGTTGTTCTTACTTCTTTATCGTGGCTCCAACGTTCTCTGTACATTTTTTCCCATTCTCTACTTTTACTTTCTAGGATCGACCAATTCCCATTAAATTTTTCTGTTGGCTTAAAGAAATTCAATCCAAATTTTCCCATATTTATATCCTCCTACGTATAAAAATACGATGTGTAGATGTCGTGTTTTTAAATACTTTAAAATGCCCAAGACTATTGCTTTAATTAGATTGTACATTTTTTCACAAACATAAAATATTAGGGAATCACCTAATTACTTAAGGAATTTCCCTATCAATAACGGGATTTCATTGAAATAATACACAATCATGTATGGTCGTGCTTATTGCCAATCTAAATCGTTCAAATTTGGCACAACGACAAATAAGGCTTCAACACGAATATATTCTCTCGGTTGAAACCTTACTTATTCATTTATTTTTTATAAATTAGTGACATAACACTGTATTAGCATCTGCATGATCGGTTGAAATATATGTTACATTTTCTTGCTGCTTAATAAATGCATCATAGTAATCATATTGCGACGAATGATATGTGCCATTCGATGTATCATTTGGGTTTAGCAAACAGCCATAACCTTCGTCATATAAATGTTCACAGAGCATAAGGGCGTCATGTTTAGAACCACTTACTACATAAAATTGCTTCATAGGATCATATGATTTAGGAGTGTTTTCAGTATAACCAACAACTTCCCCAATAATACATATACCTGGTTTCGCCTCAATTGAATAGTGTTGCAATTTTGAAATAATATTACTTAAACGCCCCTTAACAACAAACTCGTTAAAACACGATGCTTGAAAGACAATCGCTATCGGGTAATCAATATCTGTGTATTGTTGTATCTGTGTGATAATTTTCCCTAAACGTTTTACCCCCATATAAATTGCTAACGTGCCACCATTCACTAAGGAATTGACATCCACTTCATTTTCTTCTGAATCTTTAAAGTGACCTGTAGAAAATGTCACACTTTTAGCAACTGTACGCATTGTCAAACCTGTCTGCATAGTAGCAACTGCTGCGCTCGCTGATGTCACCCCTGGTACAATTTCAAACGCAATATGATGTTCATTTAGTGTGTCGACTTCTTCTTGCACTCGTCCAAATATTGCTGGGTCGCCACCTTTAAGCCTCACAACCTTGTTATATCGACGTGCTGCTTCCACGATACATTCATTTATTTTTTCTTGCTGAATGTGTTTTGCATACGGCTTTTTACCAACATCGATAATTTCAGTAGTCAAATTCGCATATTGTAAAATTAACGGATTCACTAATCGATCATATAGAATGACATCCGCTTCACGTATTAAACGCTCAGCCTTTTTAGTCAAATAATTCGGATTACCTGGGCCCGCACCTATCAAGTAAACCTTGCCATATTCCTCTACAGACATATATATACGTTCCCGTCTGTAACTTCTACCTCATAAACATCTACACAACCTTCATCAGGTTCTTGAACAATACCTGTATTTAAATCAATTTTTTGATCGTGGAGCGGGCAAAATACATATTCCCCACTCACTGTCCCTTCAGACAATGGTCCTTGTTTGTGTGGACAGATATTGTGAATCGCATGAATTTTGCCACTTTCTGTTAAAAACAATCCTACCTCTTTGTCTTTGACAATAACCTTTTTTCCAATTAGGGGTGTTAATTCATCTATAGTTGTCACTTTAATTTTTTCTTTTGTTTCCATGTATTACACCTTCTCCACTTCAAAAATTTTACGTGCTTGCGCATTGCTAGTTATTGCTTCCCAAGGTTCAGCTTCGACTGCTTTTTTAGCATCCATAATGCGTTCAAATAGTTCATTTTGTCTTTCTGGGTCAAGTAAGACTTCTTTTACATTTTCAAATCCAAGTCTTCTTAACCATGGCGCTGTTCTTTCAGCATATATACCTGTTTCGCGATAATATTGCATCAAAGCACCACATAATTTGATTACTTCATCTTCTGTTTCTACAGTTGTTAAAAATTCAGCTTTTTCAACTTCTGTACCACCATTACCACCGATATAGATTTGGAATCCATTTTCAACTGAGATAATACCAAAATCTTTAACACCTGATTCAACACAACTTCTTGGGCAGCCTGATACACCCATTTTGAATTTATGAGGTGTATCGATGTATTCAAATGTTTTTTCTAAACGAATGCCAAGTCGTGTCGTGTATTGCGTACCAAATCGACAAAACTCTTTACCAACACAACTTTTAACTGAACGTGTTTTCTTACCATAAGCTGATGCTGAACGCATACCTAGGTCTTCCCATATATTTGGTAATTCTTCTTTTTTAACTCCATACAAACCAACACGTTGCGAACCTGTCACTTTAACTAGTGGCACATGATATTTCTTAGCCACTTCTCCTAGACGAATCAGTTGGTCTGCATCTGTAACACCCCCACGCATTTGAGGTATAACAGAAAATGTACCATCATTTTGAATATTCGCATGGTAACGTTCGTTAGCAAATCTTGATTCTCTTTCATCTTCATGATCATGTGGATAAACCATGTTTAAATAATAGTTGATTGCTGGTCGACATTTTGGACATCCACCTTTATTTTTAAAGTTTAAAACATGTCGAACTTCTTTAGATGTTTTTAAACCTTTCGCTCTTATTTGCGTTACAATTTGATCGCGTGTCAAATCAGTACAACCACATATACCAGCAGGTTTTGCGGCAACAAAGTCATCTCCTAAGGTGTGCTGCAATATTTGAGCAATTTGCGGTTTACATTTACCACATGAATTCCCCGCTTTTGTTTTAGCCGTTACTTCTTCAACTGTTGTAAAGCCATTTTCCGTAATCGCATTTACTATAGTACCTTTATCAACACCATTACAACCACAAATTGTTTCATCATCAGCCATATCAGCAATTGATAGCGATGCCTCTTCTCCACCTTTAGTAAGCAATGATACAAGTGTGTAATCTTCAGTGGATTCACCTTTTTTCATCATGTTATAAAAGCGTGAACCATCATCGATATCACCATATAGTACTGCACCAACTACATTACCGTCTTTTAAAAAGATTTTTTTATAGTTATTATCAACACTATTAAATATTTCAATACCTTTAATTTCTGCATTTTCTACAATTTGACCAGCACTATACAAGTCACACCCAGAAACTTTTAATGACGTAAATGTTGTTGATCCCTTGTATCCGTTCGTTTCTTTATTTGTTAAATGATCAGCTAATACTTTACCTTGTTCATATAGTGGTGCAACGAGTCCATAAACTTTGCCGTTATGTTCTGCACATTCACCAACTGCATATACATTGCTATCACTTGTTTGCATCACATCATTGACAACAATACCACGATTAACATCTAGACCTGATTCTTTGGCTACTTCTGTGTATGGTCGAATACCTACTGCCATAACAACTAAGTCTGCCGGAATCTCGCGTCCATCAGCCAATTTAACACCTTCAACATCATCTTCTCCTAAGATTTCAGTTGTGTTGGCTTGCATTTCAAACTTCATACCTTGCTTTTCTAGATCTGCTTGAAGCATATTTCCAGCTTTACGGTCTAGCTGCATTTCCATCAACCATTCAGCTAAATGTAACACCGTTACTTCCATACCTTGATCTAATAAACCACGTGCACACTCTAAACCTAGTAAGCCTCCACCAATTACAATTGCTTTCTTTTTAGTCTTAGCAATGTTCATCATTTGTTCAGTATCATCAATCGTTCTCCAACCAATTACACTCGGTAATGTCGAACCTGGAACTGGAATGACGAATGCTTTAGAACCTGTCGCAAAAATCAATTTATCGTATGATACTTCAATACCATTTGCAGTAGTAACTGATTGGTTTGCTCTATCTACTTCAATTACAGGATCATTTGTAATTAACTCGATACCATGTTCCTCATACCACTCATATGGATTCATAATTGTTTCTTCAACTGTCATTTTATTTTGTAAAATATTTGAAAGCATGATGCGGTTATAGTTTGGATAAGGTTCTTTACCTATTACCGTAATATCATATAAATCGTTGGCGCGCTCTAATATTTCTTCGATTGTTCGAATGCCCGCCATACCGTTACCAATCATTACTAGTTTTTGCTTTGCCATAAAATATGCCCCTTTACTCCATAATATTTATTTCAAAAAAAGGTATTAATTTTTCGTTAGTGCTTTTATATTTTCATTGGAATCATTAAGCTTTCTAATCTATCGTTAATGATTTGCTTTAAAATTGGGTCGAAGTTAATTGAAGGTGTGATGTGTATATCTGTATTAATAACCATGTCATTCATTTGCTGCTTCACTTTGTTAACAAGCCTTCCGTCGTATAAAAATAATGGTACGACAATCAATTTTTGATACCGTTTCGAGATGCTTTCTAAATCATGTGTAAAACTAATCTCTCCATATAGCGTTCTCGCATATGTCGGCTTGCTAATTTGCAAATTTTGAGTGCATATTTGTAACTCTTCGTGTGCCTTAGTAAACTTTCCATTAATATTGCCGTGTGCAACAACCATAACTCCAACTTGTTGTTCTTCACCTGCTAATGCGTCACAAATACGTTGTTCAATTAATCGTCTCATTAAAGGATGTGTGCCAAGTGGCTCGCTTACTTCTACCTTTATGTCTGGATACCGTCGTTTCATTTCATGAACGATATTCGGTATATCCTTGAGATAATGCATTGCACTAAAGATTAGCAATGGTACAATTTTAAAATGGTCAACCCCACTTTGAATCAACGTCGTCATTACCGTCTCTAAATCCTGATGCTCACTTTCTAAAAACGCAATATCATAGTGATGTATATCATCTTTTACTAATTCAGAAATAAATGCTTCTAACGCTTGATTCTGTCGTCCGTGCCTCATGCCATGTGCAACAATGATATTCCCATTCACATTTACCAACCCTTTCACACGTATTGTATACCAAATCATTTTGTTTTTGTGAAAAGAATCACATTATAATGTAAAATCAGGGAATTCCCTGATGCCTGTAGTCATGCATATTCCTTATACATTTTCCCTTTTTGTTAAATCAAAAAAAGCGACCGATATATGAATCCCTACTCAACATTTATTTGAGCAAGCATCAATATATCGGTCGCTTGTAGTGTATATTATTATCTTAAAATGGTGGTTGGCCTAATATTGTTTCGTCAAAGCGCTCGGGTATCAATACTTTGCGCATGATCACACCTAAATCGCCATCATCATTTTCATGTTCGCTGTATATTTCATAACCTCTTTTTTCATAAATTTTAAGTAACCACGGATGCAATCTTGCAGATGTACCTAAAGTAACTGCCGCTGACTTTAACGTATCTCGCAAAAATGCTTCTTCAACATAAGTAAGTAATTGGCTACCATAGCCTTTCCCTTCATACTCAGGATTTGTCGCAAACCACCAGACAAAAGGATAGCCCGAAATACTTTTCACACTTCCCCAAGGATATCTAACCGTAATCGTAGATATAATTTCATCATCAATTGTCATGACAAATGTAGTATTTTTATCTATATTTTCTTTAACAGCATCTAAATTAGCATTAACTGAAGGCCAATCAATACCTAGTTCTCTTAGAGGCGTAAATGCTTCATGCATGAGTTGTTGCAATTTTTCTGCATCTTGTTCACTTGCGAGTCGAATCATCGTTTTTGTCATATTAATCCCCACTCTTTTTTAAATGATTTAACCATATTTTATTTTTAAAATAAATATCCATCAAAGTGTATCAATAAATTTATCACATGTCAGAAAGTATGCTTCATCTGAATACACCAATACTCTCATGAAACTTATTAAAAATTACTCTCTCAACGTAAAAAACCATTCAAATTCATGAATGGTTTGGAAGAATGATTCATTGTTACGCTATTTAATCACTACATCTTAATTATTGTTGCTCTAAACGATTACGCTTACCATTTAAGAAAGCATAAACGAGACCTACAAAAATACCGCCACCGACAAAGTTACCTAAGAAAGCAAAAACGATATTTTTTAAAACGTGTAACCATGAAACTGCATCAAGGTTAAAGAATACCATACCTGCATATAGACCTGCATTGAACACAACGTGCTCATATCCCATGTATACAAAGACCACGACACCACAAGCTATGAAGAATGCCTTTGTTAAGCCGCCTTTGAATTGCATAGAGATGAAAATACCAATATTAATAAAGAAGTTACAGAAAATACCTTTTGTAAAAATATTCAACCATGTTGAATCAACAGTCTTTTTCTGAACTAAAGCTGTTAAAGCTTGTGTCATTTCAGGTGTCATGACATGCGCAAATTTCATTAAGAAAAATAACACAAACCCACCTAAAATATTTCCTAAGAAACAATATAATAAAATCCAAGTCATCTTCTTAACAGAAACGACTTTATAATACCAGCCTACTGTAAAGTACATGAAGTTACTTGTTAATAATTCAGAGTTAGTTAATACAACTAAAATCAAACCTAAACTAAACGCAATGGCTCCCATTAAATTGATAAGTCCATCTACGTGAGTACTCGCAAACTGCGTCTTTATTCCGAACATAAATACAGTAACGATTGAGAGTAAAAATCCGGCCATCATTGCTTTAAGCATATATCGGCCAGGTGTTTGCTGTACCATTACTTGCTTCATTTGTACTGAAGATGATATTGAATCAACAATTGCGCCTGTTGAATATGTATCTTCAACTGTTTTCTTATTTTCTATCACAGTACTTCCCCCATTTACTTTGATCAAATAAAATTTACTTTCTAATTATATTAGTAAATCAATGTAATTGATAGATTAAATTTCAGAAAAATCTTTTTATTCTCTCAAAAATGTAGTTTTCTTTCATAAAAACAGCGAGATAAATCGCGTGATTGGCTAATATCTTTATGATTTAAGATATTACGACGCTCATTTTATCTCGCTTTATGTAAAGTATTACTTATTCTTTTTTAAATTTGAAAAGTAATGTAAACCATATGCAAATACACTGTAACCAATTGCAGTACGTAAAATAAACCTTATAACTTTATTAGGTACACATTTTGACGTTACTGAAATAGAAGATAGTAGTGTTGTGAAAATATATAATATTAAAACTTTGATATAACGTTCTACCATCGAATCATCCCTCATTTTTATAATATTACAAGATTATTATAAACCGAATGAAACAAAAAAGTTTTTACATATTTTCAACAACTTTATTTCAATAATGCATCAAGTTGATCTAAAGTTTGATTCATACCTTGTTCAACACCCATGTTTATGACTTGTTGAGCGACTTCTTTTGTTGGAAATACCGATGTTGATGTCACTGTCGTTTTCGTTGTATTGCTCTTGGAAAATGACAAAGTAATTTTCATGCTTGGCATTTTTGTATCTTTTGCACCTTGAGGTGTCGCAAATGAGTCAATATATTCAATTAAATATGGACGCTTAACCGTTTTATATTCTGCTAATGTATAGCTGGTCATTGTAGGTGTTTTAATCGCATAAAATGCATCACCGCCTGAAACAGCATTAAAGCGAAACACTTTGGTACTAGCGTCTTTTGGATGAAACCATTTTTCAAATAATGCTTTTGTCGTATAGGCATCAAACACCTTTTCAATCGGTGCTTCTATCGTTCTTGAAAAAATAATTTTATTATCTTCAACTTTAATCGTCATCTTCCCACTCCCTATCTTTTATATTTACTCATCTTAACATGCATTGAGTAACATATGTTACCAAATCATTTGTTATAAACTATAGTAATATTAATCATTCCCTCTGTTGAAATTGATAACTACGAAATAAAAAACACACTCTATTCAGCTATTAACAGTTGAGTAGAGTGTGCAAACCTGTTGAATTAATGCGCTAACATTTCTTCTTTGATTTGGTCTTTATTTAATTTTGAAGGATAATATGTTGGCCAGTTATCCATTTCTTTTAATAACGCGTCATTATCATTACCCATAAAGATATGGAAGTGTTCTGCCTTTTTAGGTGCAATGTTGTGATCGCTAAATTGGATGAATTTCGGTAAGTCTTTATCATTACCATCGACCAATTTAAACATAAATCTCACGCCACGGTTACCTTTAGGATATTTCAATGTTTTCTTACCATTGTATTCATATTTACCAGTGTGTTTCTTACCATCTTTAGTAAATGTAATTTCATTTCCTTTTATATCAATGTTAGTAATATCAGTTTTATATCCTTTGTCATAATAAGCTTTTAAATCTTTAGCAGATTTCTTCGGATCATTTTCAGCTTTATGTTCCATCACTTCATCAAGCGTACCGTCTTTTAAGTAAGGGTAAACAGATTGCCATTCACCAGCATAATCGCTTAATTCACGGTCTTTAACTTGCTCATCTTTAAAATACCCATCAGAAATTGCTTTGTCATGTTTACTTTCAGCTTTGTCGTCTTTCACTTTAACACCACTGTCTAAAGCTTTACCGATATTTTCAATATTAGATTTCATTAATGATTGATACGTAATATTATCTTTTTTCTGTTGTTCTTTATTTAAAGACTCCATGTTGTAGAATTTTAAAGGCTTCGCATCTGTTTCTTTACGAATTGTTTCAGTCACTTTATTCGCAACATTATCTTCGTAAAGAATATATTTAGCATTGCTATCTCTAATTTCTTTAACAATTTTAGTTAATTCTTTTTGTGATGGATCTTCAGCATTCATGTTTTGAATACCTTTTTGAACAAAACCATAACGATCAGCTAA
>NZ_JACVZN010000140.1:0-248 GCF_017151895.1 Staphylococcus sp. EG-SA-15
CCATTTTCAACTGTAGTACGTCTAATTTGGAAGCCATCCCTTTCTACTTCTTTACCTTTAGTCATTGTATTTATAACGATTTGAACATCACCATTTTGAATACGTGTTAATAAATCATTTTCGCCACAAACTTTGACAGAAGACGAGTTAGCAACACTTGAGGACTATACTATAAAATTAGCTAAAGGTTTAAACATCATTGGCTTAATCAACATTCAATTCGTTATAGCTCACGATGGTGTATATGT
>NZ_JACVZN010000141.1:0-248 GCF_017151895.1 Staphylococcus sp. EG-SA-15
AATGGTAACCATAATTTAGAGCAAGCTAAATCAAATGCAAACACTACTATAAACGGACTTCAACATTTAACAACTGCTCAAAAAGATAAATTGAAACAACAAGTGCAACAAGCACAAAATGTTGCAGTTTGTTGGATACTTGTTACATTTGCAACACGTTGCGCACTTGTCACTTGTGCTTTCAACGCATCTTTTTGCGCTTTATTTAAGTTAGTAGCACCATCGATGGCATTTGTTGCTGTTTGTTT
>NZ_JACVZN010000142.1:0-248 GCF_017151895.1 Staphylococcus sp. EG-SA-15
TACGCGCATTTGAGCTGAAGTTGGCACAAGGTGCTAAGACTCGTGGTGGTCATATGGAAGCTGAAAAGGTAAACGAAGAAATTGCTAAAATCCGAAATGTTGAACCTTATAAAACAATCAATTCACCACCATCAATCGTAATAAAGCTTGGATACTTATCTAGTTCCACCATCGTACGTACAAGTGTTTCAATTTCTGAAACTTTGCTTACTACAATTTTGAATCCTACTGGTTTTTGACCTAATTGC
>NZ_JACVZN010000143.1:0-248 GCF_017151895.1 Staphylococcus sp. EG-SA-15
GCTTCTGCTAATATCTTTGAAACTGATGAAGAAACAATGAAACATATCGGTGCAGCATTACCTAAAGTAGCAAATGCTATTAAGCGTGCATTTAATCCTGATGGTTTAAACATTATTCAAAATAATGTGGCATTTTATATTTGTTTTGGAGTCAGTGCATTAATTTTTCCATATGTTGGTTTACGCTTAAGATGGCAATGGTATCAATCGGGACTTAAAACATGGCAAGTTAATTTAATATCATTCAT
>NZ_JACVZN010000144.1:0-247 GCF_017151895.1 Staphylococcus sp. EG-SA-15
CCCATATCGGAAAGAATCGCTATCCAAAGGGTTAACCATCCCGGGATAACTAATAGTAAGGCAATTATTTTAATTCCGATAGCAAAAGTGATGTTAGCTTTAATGATATTTAAAGTTTTTCGACTGATGAGAGTGAAGGATAAATAGGTAGAAAACAGGGTTATGTTGCAAAGTAAAAAATATAGCTAACCACTAATATATCATGTCAGTGTTCGCTTAACTTGCTAGCATGATGCTAATTTCGTGG
>NZ_JACVZN010000145.1:0-247 GCF_017151895.1 Staphylococcus sp. EG-SA-15
TGAGTAATTCGCAGCTTGCCTACTGTCACCTTCCCTAACGACAAATATATCTAGACCTGGATTATTTCCTTCTTTAAATTTATCTTTATCCGGACCTAGTAACGATATTTGATAATACTGATGATCTATGTGATTTGCAATGGCTTGATTTGTAATATGTGTGCCTAAATGACCTGTAGCACCTGTTAACATAATATTCATTCACTTCATCTCCTAATCTTTATATACATAACATAATACTTATTTG
>NZ_JACVZN010000146.1:0-247 GCF_017151895.1 Staphylococcus sp. EG-SA-15
GCTTTGGAATGTGAATGATCGAATTAGAGTAAATCATGATGACAACTTACCATATGGATTTAAAATTAACTCTGAACACAAAGACAATAAAGTTCGTTGGATTCATTCTAAAAATACCATCCATTATAATGATATATAAATGGTGAATTTAATGCATAGTCTGACATATAATCAATGCGATTAAATGGGCCTGTTGCATTTTGATTTATCTTTTTTATTAGCTGGTTTACATAGTTACTATGATAAT
>NZ_JACVZN010000147.1:0-247 GCF_017151895.1 Staphylococcus sp. EG-SA-15
ATCGTTTAGGCTAACATATTAATAAAGCACTCATTATTTAAGGCGCATCATTACGTGGGTCATTGAAATGATGAGTGTTTTTTTGTGAAAATGAAGTGAAATTGAGAGAGCGTTTCCATAGAAAATATGATGATCGACTGGCAAAGTGGTCACGCCTATATCTACTTCATCATTGATAATTTGCTGTTCAATTGTTTTGCCGCCATTTTCTATTAAATTATATGTAACATTTGGATATTGTTGATGG
>NZ_JACVZN010000148.1:0-247 GCF_017151895.1 Staphylococcus sp. EG-SA-15
CTTAACTGCTTTAAATGCTTTGTCGGCTGCGTCATCTTTACTTAATGTCACTTTATTCGTTGGCTTTACTTTCTTCGCATCAGTATCCCCATTGATTAAAACGACTTTTCCTGATTTGTCTGCGTGTCAATTCTATTGGTGTAAATGCAGTTTTACTCATAGGAGCTGCAAAAATGATGATCCCAGTTTACTTGAAAAATTTAATTATTTCGATACCATTGACTATAAATGGAATAATTACTGGAAT
>NZ_JACVZN010000149.1:0-247 GCF_017151895.1 Staphylococcus sp. EG-SA-15
TGTTAAAGTGTCGTTATGTACCTTTTACGACTAATTCGTTATCCTCAACATCTATATCCACATGTTTAACGTCTGTATGATCTAGATAATAATCTGTAATTTTGTCACGTACTTGCTGTTCAACAATCACGATTAATGTCACATGTACCACATTTTCCTTGTTTTGAACGCTTGAAAAATTTTACTAGTGTATATAAGGCATATCCGAAAATTGCTAAAAAAATTAAAATGTTAATAATGACTGACA